>JAITMO010000188.1 GCA_031277345.1 Candidatus Bathycorpusculum soli | reverse complement strand
AATATTCCATTACCACCACTATTAACAGTTAGCGTTTGCGTTTTACTCCAACCACTTCTTTCACCAACAAAATGCCAACTCCCACCTACACCGGGAACGTAACCATCATCGTTCCACTCCATAGACCCATACAGAGCTTCTACTTGAAAATCAACTTTTGCCCCATCAGGATAACTATGCTCTTCATACTCTAATACAGTATACTGACCCTCAGGCCGTCCACCGATACGCGTAAACATGTTTACCCAGTGTTCTTCGTCTTCAAAGTGTCCTTTGGTGCGAACACTATATGACAAAGGGTAAGGGTAGTCTTGATTTTTGATTGTTATATCTATACCTGTTTTTTTTACGTGATAACCTGGTCTGTTTTCCGTTTTTCCTGTGTAAGGGTCAGTTATTTGAGTAGGTGCTACATCATAAGAACGGTCAACAAGTTTTACTGTAAATTCTGGAATCTCTGGCTTAGGTATAGCTGACTCTGCACGTACTGTACCAAGAATCGACAAAAAACCACAACTAAGAATCAGCACAATTAATAGCGGAGTTGCTCTTGATATTCCGTTCATGGTATAATAACATCGTAAATAATGCTAATTAGTTTTTTGGTTGCATTTATGAAAACATTTGAGATTTTTGTGGTTCGTCTATCAGTGGTTTGCCGATGGTAAACCTGCTTATTTGACGTTTAGACCTGTTTTTTCCAATAATTTCTTCAATAATTGGCTCTAATTATCGTAAAGCACATTAACACATATTCTATTTACTATACCCTACACATATGGTGTTGTGGACAGGCTAAAATAATGCGATACATATAATACACATGAATAAATTATTTTCTTATTGCATGACGCTTTAGATGAAAGCTGATGGCAATTAGAAAAAATAATTTAAGGTGATGTAAATGGCAGATGGAATATTTGATATTTTAACGTGTAGACCTAAATTAATAATTAAGCACGCCAATAATTTAGATTATGTAACTCTTGAAACAAAAACCGTTACGGATGCACCAAGCCCAAGTACCATAACTTTAGATATTAGCGAAAATATCCGACTACCGTGTGCTGCTCCATCGTTGTCTAGAGTGCAACTAGTAAGTTATCTCTGGGGTTTTCAGAATGGCGTTTGGCTACCTGTTGATCTCATGATGCCTCACGGTCAAAACTATATTCGATTCAAAGACACAACTTATGGAAACTTTAGTAATTTGAGTATCGTTACGATAGATGATGTTGAGAGTGACCATGATCCTATTCTGGCTTGTAGTAGTGGCATGGTTGTAAAAAAAGACTTTTCAGCAGGCGGATTTGTTACAGCTAACCAAGGCCTAATAGCGTTAGGAAGTGGAATGAAAAATCAGTTTGATCCACCAGGGGCGTGGATGATACATAGCGGAATGCACGCATTACATGACATACAAACAGCTACGTCACCCCCAAGTGTTCCATCTGGAAAAAAACCCTACTACATTAATAGTAATAACAATCATCTTTATTGGTGGAACGGCTCAACATGGACTGACCAAGGACATAAAGACAAGTACAATTACTATTTTGATACCTTCTATATCCGAAAAGCATTCTATACTGTTCAAGTTCCCCCAAGCACTGATGGACGCCCAATTCCTGATTCAGATTTAGCCAATTTAGCTTGTAATAATATTCGTGCTGCAGGTTTTATTCATGCTGGTGGTAGTAGTGGTCCTGCATTTCAAGTGGGTGATGACATTTACATAGTTGACTACAACCAAGCCAACAAACTATCTTTACGAGGTGCACAAAACTCTAATGAAGCAGGCATACAATTCGGCAATAACGGTCCAACACTATATCGTCAAAACAATTACCTAATATGCGAATCACCTAATCCCGGCAGCGGAGGCTTTTCAACCAATGGTTATCTCTCCTTTGGATATCTTGCTAATGGGAGTCAAGGGCCACTTTACAGAAACAGTAGCTCTGGACAAATAGGTACCTATAGTTCATCTGAAAGATACAAAGATAACGTAAAGGCAATTGATGACTGTTCATGGATCTATAATTTGCGACCAGTGAGTTTTGATTGGAAAGATAAAGATCGCGCAAAAACAGATGGTACACAGGTTGGTTTGATTGCAGAAGAAGTTCATAAGTATTGTCCGCAGTTTACTTGGTGTGATGATGAGGGTAAGCTTGAAGGGGTTCATTATGAATGGTTAGGTGTGCCTTTGTTGGTTGAACTTAAGAAGTTGCGAAAAGAAGTTGACGAATTAAAGGCCAAGTTAGCAACATAATACAAAAATGTTATAGTCAGCAACATGTAAAAGGAAGTGAATGCGTTGGATGAACAGATTAGCTCTGAGAATTCACCTATCATGCAACAGATAACTATGCTTAATCTACGTATCAATGACATGATGTTTCAGTTAAATACAGTAATAAAGATGGTGATGGATGAAAATTCTGCTTTAAAAAAGGAGCTCGCCACCATGAAAGGTGACCAATGTAGAGAAAATAAAACTAAGCTATAAAAAATCTATTTTTTCTTTTTTAATATATGTGCCATCGAGGGCTCAAATAATTAAGGCGAAGGTCTGCGTAGTTTTGTAGTGTGTTTTGTGTATTGTTTGTTAGGTTGTGTGGGTCCAGTATTTTGTTTGGCCGTTTTCAAGGGTTGCGTATGCTTGAAGTTTGCTTTTGGGGATTTTGTTTAGGCAGGTTCGGCAGCATTTGTAGACTTGTTTATCTTGCCATAATCGATAGAGCCTCTCAATTGGTTTGCCACAGTTGCATGTGTTGTTGTTTTGTGGGGGTGAGGTGTTTGTTTGGTGGGTTTTTTGGGGTGGGGTTGGTGGCCAGTTGTGGGTTTGAAATATTAGTTGTATGCCTTCAAAGATTAGGTCTGTTAGTTCCACTTTGTTTTGGATTGCTAATTGTTTAAGCTCAAAGATAACTTGTTGCTCA
>JAITMO010000112.1 GCA_031277345.1 Candidatus Bathycorpusculum soli | reverse complement strand
AAACTTGTTTGTATTGAAGAGGTAGAAATGGAGTGAGATGTGGTCTTATGTCCATAATAAGAAGCAGCAGTGTTAACTTTGGCATGCAATAGACCATTAGAGTGGTGAGGTTTTGGCTTACACATTTGGTACGCGTGAGCATTGTGTTTTAGAGAGTTGCTTTTGTTATTAAAACCGTTTAATATTTCTAAAGTTTATGTTGATGGTAATTATGTGTATGAAAAGATTCTTGGAGCCGATAAGGTTAAAGTTGGTAAGTGGAATACGCAAAAGATTGAGCGCAAGCATCTTTCGTTGCGGATTTGGGTGAAACGCTTGGCAAGACGGACTGTTTGTTTTTCAAAGTCTCTTCAAATGCACAAAACAGTCGTTGGCCTAGGTATCAATGTGGAAATCTTTAAACGCCCACTAACAACATAAACCAATATCGAACACTACCAAAAAATTTGGGAAATGAAGACTTTTGGTTGATAGATATTTTTTATGATGTACTTGTTGTTTGGGTTTGTGTGGGTTGGTTTTTTCTTTGTTTGTGTTGGTATGCGATAACTGTTAGTAGAATTGCAATAATACACACAGAGGCAATAATTATCATTAGGTAGAGTTGTTGAGGGGATTGTGGTAGATTGGATGAGTTTGATGTTGAGGGCGCGATAGTTGGCGATGGTATGGATGGTTTTATTGTTCCAGGTTTAGCTCTAGCAGGTATGGTTATTGTAAATTCAGTAAATGCACTCCCCACACCCTCAAAAACAGCATTACGCCAAGCATTTGGATCATTCATATCAAGGTAAAAGTATCCTTCTACTGCTTGTATGCGAAAATCATACGCCGTATCCTCAATATATCCAATAAGTATATCCCAGTCTGCATTAAGTCTTTCATCATATTTAAGAGTTATAAGGGTATAGTCAGAATCAACTGTTTGATACACAACAGGGTTAGGAAAGGGATTAGGATCCCATACATGGGTTGCAATTTTCATAAAAACACAATAGTATATGTCGTTTCTGTGGAGTGTGTCGTTGTAGAGTGGGCTGGGGCGGTTTTTAATTGTTATTTCTACGACTCCTGTTGTTGTATAGTATCCTGGATAGGATTCTATAACTTCTCCTGTGTAGGGGTCAGTAAGTTCTACTAGCGGGATCCATACTGGCGTTTTTTGTATTTCCACAGAAACCTCAGGAGCAGCACTATGATTAGCTGGCGTAGTTACAGGGGCTGTACAAGACTCAACCAATAACAACCCTAAAGACAAACAGCAAACATATACCATTATCACAATTTTTTTACTTAAACTCGCCATTTTAACCACATACCCATCTTACAAAACAATAAAAAAGAAGTATCATTTTAGAATTATTGCTCATTTAGTGCTGTTATTTTTTCTATTTTTTGCTCCAACATGCGTATTTTTTCATTTGCCTCCGCAAGGGCATTGGAAAGTTTAACCAAATCAACAGCATGCTCTAACACTAGAAAACTTGCCGCCTCAATACGCTTACTTTCATTTTTACAATACTGATCATTCCACTCATCAAGATGCTCAGGACACGGCTCTTTAACAGACTTGCCACAAACACAAATAATCTCATCATCCGCTTCATCACTATAAGTAATATGACGCAAAGTTTTAGTAATCTCATGTGTCAAAACTTCTTCTGCAACATCACGACATTGAATCTTTTGCACCCACTCCTGTCCACTTAGACTACGAGCACAACCAGGAGACATCATGTTTTTACCATATATGTAGCCACCGTATGTATTATTCCAATACTGAGCAACGGAGCCTAAATTTTTTGTTGAGGCGTTAGGATGAGGCATTAGGGAGTTGTAGAATTCGATTTTTGTTGCACCTGCGGTTCGTACGCCTATGGCGTTGGTGTGTACAATGTCATCGCACATGACTTTGCCTTTGGTTGTTAGGTGGTTAGTTTCAAAGCTTGCCCATGAATATACACGCCTGTAGAGGACATGATGCGAGTTTCCCATGTATCAGGAGCAGTGTTATCTGGTCGATCATCATTTTTTATTAGTAACATGGGGTTGCGTTTTGCGTTTGGAAGGTTTCCATAGCCTTCGGGTCCCCATCCGATGAGTTTTGGTCCACCATGGGCCACAAATACGCCTTCTTTGCTATCAATCATGCCACGTACTTGGAAGTCACCTCGTACAAAAAGATGATGAGTCAAACCTACAGCTGGACTGCCTGCAGACCCAGAGTTCTGCTTTATTATTATGCCAAAGATACGGTTAAAATTGCTAGTTATGTTGTCTTTCAATGTGTAGCCGACAGGTGTACTTGGCATATAGGGAAGTTGGTTAGCCCATTCTTCATATAACAAGTTTTGTAGTTGAAGCTTGCCGATTACTTCAGTAAAGTTGTGTTTTAATTCAATGGGGGAAGTAATTGTTCCGCCATTCCAACTGCCACCTCCCCCACCTCCACTGTTGGTACCTAGTACTTGGAACAGAAACATTGCATTTCCTAAGTTAAACTGCCAAGCATTACTGTAGTATCGTGCTGACCTTCCACCATTAGATGATACTTGTTGAAGCACCTGCTTGAATACGTGGAGACCCATTTACACCACTTAAACCCGCACTAACGCAAGATAATACAAGAAAATATATATGTTACCTGAAGTAGTTGTAAAGGCACCATCGAAATTAAAAATAACCCAGTTTTGTGTGGTAGGTATTTGAGAAAAAGTTACAACTGAAGACTCTGTTAAAACATTACCAGTGGGTACCCCACCACTTAAACTACCACTTGAGTTGTAAATTCTTGCTACAAACTGTGGATTAGTGCCCACTGTAGGCGTACCTGATGCAATGAGATAAAATTTTGCTTGTGTAATAGCCATGCCATTACCCGTAAAACTAATACATATTTGTGATTCTTGTCCTGTTGTTCCTCCAGGTGTCCATGAGGCGATTTGTGAACCTTGAATAAAGCTTGCAGTATTTGTAATTGAATCTATAACTTGATTCGAACTACTCATAACAATCACCAATACAATACTAAATGAAGTCGCTTGTATAAAAATATATCTTTGTTAACGAATTTATATAATTAAGTTGCCTTTTTGAAGGGTAGCGACCTTCAAAATTATCATCAAAAATATTTTGTTGTTTGTACAGAATTGGGAGAGTTTCAAAGTTATGAATCCAAATCTCTCATAGTACAAGATCGATGAATTGGAAAAAATGTTACATTGTCGTGATTCCAAGTATGGTTTTTTAACCTATAAGTGTGTGAGATGTGACACCACCAAAACTGTTGCTTTGGCTTGTAAGAGCCGTATTTGTCCTCAATGTGGTAAAAAGTATGCTAATCAATGGGTTGATGAGTTGGTTGATAGGCTTTTTGTAGTGCCTCATCGATATATAGTTTTTACTAGGGACTGATTGAAGATAAACTTTACATTTGTAAGTAGCTATGATACTGTTAAAGCGTGGATGTCGCCACAACAGAAAGGGTCCATAACACATTACCAATACT
>JAITMO010000108.1 GCA_031277345.1 Candidatus Bathycorpusculum soli | reverse complement strand
CACAAGACCAACAGTAGTGCCAAAAAGTACGGTAAACTATATGAACACTCTTCAAAAACAATGAATAAACCAATAAAAATCCAAAAAACCACACTAATTACCTATACGCGAACACTCTCATACCTTTTATTATTGTTATAGGGTGTTAAGGTATGGGATGTGTATGGTGAGTTTTGTTAAACAGGTTATGTTGGCGTTCTCTTTAACTGTAATTATTTTAGGCACATTTCTAGTTGAATCTTCAGGTGTCACAGTTACTCATCCTGACCCGTCTGGTGCTGCGCCTGAGGTTATCTCTGTTATAGTTCGCAATGATCCTGAGTGGAATGAGCCAATAACTACGATGGATCCTTATACGGGTGCCGTTTCTGAATACATGTCTGGTAAGTTTACACGGCGTGGAACTATAGAGGTAACTATAAAAGAGGTACCCTTCACACCATACACTGACGAAGACGGAAATTATATTAGAGCAATACATAGTGTTTCGGTGTGTCCGCAGTATTTGGATGACTGGGAAGATAGGGTACAATATGGACATTCTCAGTCGGATTCCGTTTATACGGTTGTAACTTTTAAATTTGGGGTACGCCCTACTGGTGGTGATACTTCTAACCATCTAGGAGGGTTTGCGACTGGTAGTTTACTAGACTTTCGTGTACGAAGGTGTGTAGGCTACTATTATCGTCCAGGATCGGATTCATATACTAGTGTTTTTGTGGGTGAGGTTAGTGAGTGGTCGGAGCCTATTACGGTTTCTATTCCGCCTGCTGATGAGGTTGGTGTGTGGACTTTTTTTGCTTCAGGTGAGCAGCGTGTGTCTCAGCGTATAGATTTAGAAACTATAGTTGTTGCTACTGTGTGTATTGTTGTTATAGTTTTGACATTAAGCATTATTATGTATCGTAGGAAAATAAATAAAAATAAAAATAAAGTTTTAATAGTTGCTGAAAAAAAAGTTGCCACAACTAAAGCCTATTAATAATAGATAAGAACAAATAATATAAACTAAACCAACCTACAATTCCCACATAGAAACCATCATGTAGCTAAATATTAGACATTTTACTCTTTTTGTGTTTGTTGGTTTTTGTTGTTTTGTAGTTTTGATTGAGCGGGTTGTTTGTGTGGGGGCATGTATTTGGGTTTAAAATTTGTAAGAGGTTGGTGTGGGTTTGTTTTTGTTGTTTGGTTTATTATTTGGTATTTTATGTTTGTACAACTATTCATAGCGCATATCTTCAGCGAGCCTTATTCTTGAACCTTGTTGTTACAGTCTTTTCTGAAAAATAAAGTTAAATTGACGGCAAAAATCACTATTCTGTATTACGGCAACAGAATAATACATCATTTATTTTACGCGCTAATTCCCGCCTATTTTTAAGAAAAGAACGCAACCAAAGTTTAGAACGCTATATTACCCTATAACTTGCAGTTAAGTTAAAAAGGCAGAAAGTTAGGTGTTTGTATAATGTTTGAATTCTTCTTCGGTGTCAACTATTGTAGACAGTTCAGGCGGATGTTTAAAACCATAAGCACAAATGGGGTAAATTGCTCCTGAATGCTTTTTAGTTAATGCTACTTTGACGGCACGCACAATATCTAAGAGCACACTACCCGCGTTTGGCGCATCAACTGTTTGGAACTTGATATCAATTTTAAGTGGTGTATTACAGAAGTAAACGCCGTTAATGTAGAAGTAGCTATCACGTTTGTTTTGTAGAAAATCTACATAGTCAGTTGAGCCGGCGACAATTTGAGTTTTGTATGGAATGGCGGACGCAACAGATTTGGTTTTGATTGTGCGTTTTGTTTCTCTTGTACGTTCAAGTGTGTCAACAGATTCTGTACCGCCTCCAACATCTAGTTGATAAGTTTCGGATATTTTTACTCCACTATCAGAGAGTAGTTTAAGCAAAGTTTTATGTAACGCAGTTGAACCAATTTGATCTATTAAATCATCACCGACAAGAGGCAGATTCGCATGGCTAAAGTCGGATGCCCATATGGGGTCGCTTGCGATAAAGTTTGGTGTTGTATTAATGAATGCGCAACCAGCTACGAGAGCTTGTCTTGCGTAATATTCAGTTGCTTTAATGGCACCACTTGGAAGCAGGTTTATAACGATTTCAGTGCCGAAATCTTTTAGGATTTGAGCTACAGCAACATCTTCTTTATCGCTCACTTGAATTATGTCTTTTGTTGATTCTCCAACACCATCTAGAAGTGGACCTTTACAAACTTTAACACCTGTCTTTGGCACTTGAGAAAATTTTGGAGCATTATTTGGTTTAGCATAAATTGCTTCTGAAAGGTCTAATCCAACTTTACGTTCATCTACATCAAATGCCGCAACAATTTTTATGTTATTTGAAGTATAACCCGCTAAAGTTGGGTTTCGTAAACCAATAAAATCTTCAGGTTTTGTTGCTTTTTCATAGTAACTTAAACCTTGAAGAAAAGCTGAAGCACAATTTCCAATGCCGATTAATGCAATTTTAATTTCAGGCATTCTTTAACACCTTCTTAACTTTATATTTACGTTAGCCCTTATAAAAGTGCTACGCCATAATGAAATAGCTCACATAAAAAATTAAACATACAAAGCAATGTCAACAGTAACAGATTAACAGCAGCAACGTTTTTCACATGGTTAATTGTCGATTATCAGCAGTAGGCGATAAAATGTTTTGTGGCAATGTGCCACTTTAGAATAGATGATTTTGCGTAGGATTAAATCCGTGTTAACTCTATAGTTGATTGGCAGGTTCGTCAAATTTTTCAGGGAAAAACCACGCTTAAAATCATGAACAACACATAAGCATCTGCTCTGTAAAAATCTACTATATTGGCACACTACATGTTTTGCAGGCTATTTTATTTACTTATTTTAAAAAAGTTTTTTAGTTCTGTTTGTACTAAGAAGTGGGGATCTACATTTGAAATTAGGATGCAGATTTATTATTTAATGTGAGAGATTTGGATGAATAAATTGGAAAAATCAGGTTACAATGGGATGGCGTTACAGTTACTTCATGCTGCTAACTGTCAAGTTGGAGATATCATTCGTATTATCCGCAAAAGTAAGACGTATGAAGGTATTTTGATTCCACGTATTGAAATGGGAAATGGGACAAATATTGTCATTAAAATGCAGAATGGTTATAATATTGGCATATCTATTTCAAACGAGACTAAAGTGGAGAAAGTTGGCGTTAGCAATAGGTCTATATTTGTATCATCATCACTACCTGTACAAAATTCTGCTTTACCTCATGTGGTTATCCTGAATACAGGTGGAGCCATTGCAAGTCGTTTTGATTATCAAACAGGTGTAGTTCGTTCGGCCATATCTGCAAATGATATCTATGGTGTTGCACCTGAGCTTTCAGGAATTGCTCGTGTTGATACTGAAATTGTTTTTAATATTTGTAGTGAGAATTTAACTCCGAAAAATTGGACTGAACTTGCTCAGAAAGTAGCTGAACACGTAAATCAAGGGGCAGATGGTGTTGTAATTGCCCACGGTACAGATACCATGGGGTACACATCAGCAGCATTAAGTTTTGCATTGCAAAATTTACCAGTTCCAGTAATTTTTGTTGGCGCTCAGCTTTCGTCGGATCGCCCAAGTAGTGATGCAGCAACTAATTTAATCGGTGCAGTCAAAGTTGCAGGTGAAGCCCCTTTTGCAGAGGTTGGGTTAGCTATGCATGAAACTATTTCTGATGGATCTATTGTTGTGCACAGAGGGGTTAAAGTTCGTAATTGTCACACAAGTCGTCGAGATGCCTTCAAATCTGTCAATGGTTTTCCGATTGCCAAAGTTTTAGATCAAAAAATTATTATGCAAAATGAAGAATATCAATGCCGAGATAGTTCAAAAAAGTTGGTTTTGAAACCAAATTTCTGTGAAAAAGTGGCTCTTGTTAAATTCTATCCAGGTATGGATCCATCTATTGTTGATTTTTATGTTAATCAGGGTTTTAGAGGGATTTTATTAGAAGGTTATGGTTTGGGACATGTTAGTATGTTTTGCTTTGATGCTATTAAAAAGGCTATTACTAAAGGTGTAGTTGTAGCGCTTGCGTCTCAGTGCATTTGGGGACGAGTTAATATGAATACTTACGACACTGGCAGGAATCTGTTAAATTTAGGCGTTGTTCCGCTTGAGGATATGTTTTCTGAAACTGGACTTGTTAAACTCATGTGGACACTTGGTCAGACTAGTGATTCTGAAGATGCTAAGAAGCTGTTAAAATCTAACATTGCAGGCGAATTTACAGTATGTACATATCCTCAGGAAAAGATTGTTTATGGAGTATCGTAAAATGACAACTATTGATTATGCTAAAATAGGTTTGAAAATTGGTTTAGAAATTCATCAACAACTCAATGTTGGTTCGAAACTATTTTGTAGTTGTCAACCTGAGCTGTTTAAGGGAGAGCCAGAAATAACTTTTTGCCGTTATCTTCGCCCAACGCAGAATGAACTTGGACAAGTTGATCCTTCGATATCTTTCGAGTTCCAGAAGGGTGTAAAATTTTTGTATGAAGCAAATTATAAGAGTGCATGTCTTGTTGATATGGACGAGGAGCCACCTCACCTGTTGAATATGGATGCGTTAAAGGTTGCTCTTGCAGCATCGCTTATGATGAATATGCAACCCGTTGATGAAGTACATACTATGCGTAAAACAATTATTGATGGTTCAAATACGACTGGTTTTCAGCATTCAAGCATCATTGCTTTGGATGGTTGGATAAAGGTTGGCGAGAAAGTTATTGCCATGCAGACAGCAAGTCTTGAAGAGGATGCAGCACGAAAAATAGGTGTTGAAGATGATGGTAAAACCATTCGTTATCGTATTGATCGTCTTGGAATTCCGTTAATTGAAGTTACCACAGCACCTGTGATTTATTCTCCACTTGAAGCTCAACAGGTTGCTTTGGCGATTGGGAGAATTTTGCGTGATACCGGTAAAGTTATGCGTGGTCTTGGGGTTATTCGTCAAGACCTTAATGTGTCAATTTCTAATGGTGCTTTAATTGAAATTAAAGGTGTGCAGGCACTTGAATTAATTTCAACTGTAATTGAATACGAAATACAGCGTCAGTTTGGGTTGCTTAGTGTAAAAGAAGAGCTTTGTAAACGTGGGGTAACCAAAGATGTTTTAAAACCAGAGTTTGCTGATGTTACAGACATATTTAGGGAGTCTAAGGCGAAGGTTATTCGAAAAACTGTTGATAAAAATCAGAAAGTGTTAGCTGTTAAACTTTCAGGTTTTGCAGGGATTTTGGGTAAAGAGTTGGTGCCTAATTTCCGTGTGGGTTCGGAGTTGTCGGATCGGGCTAAGTTTTGGGGTAGAGTTGGCGGTATATTTCATACTGATGAGATGCCTAATTATGGTATAACTGTTGAAGAAGTTGTTGCTGTGCGCAGAGCAGTTGGTGCTATTGAGGGTGATGGGGTAGTGTTTGTTGCTGACTCGATGGAAAATGCTTATGATGCTCTTAAAGCAGTAGTAGATCGTGCTCAAGAGCTTCTTATTGGTGTACCTACTGAAACTCGTGTAGCCAAAGATGATGGGACAACACGTTACATGCGACCGCGTTCTGGTGCAGCTAGGATGTATCCTGAGACAGATATTTCTGTGCAGACAATAACTGATGAGCTTATTAAAGAGGTTTTATCTAATTTGCCAGAGCCTGCTGAGAAAAAAATAGAGCGGTTAATGAAACAATACCTGTTAAATGACAAGTTGGCAAGGCAAATTGTCAACTCGGAATGTGACACGTTATTTGAGGATATAATTAAAGAAACAGGTGTTGTCGCGTCTACTGTTGCAGTATTTCTTACAGAAACTATAAAATCTCTCAAACGTGACAACGTAGCAGTTGAAAATGTCAATGAGAATCAAATTAAAGCCATATTTGCAGCTGTTAGTTTAGGCACACTTACAAAAGAAGCGATTATAGAAGTTTTTAGTTGGCTTACAAAAAACGAGAAACAAACCGTTCAAAATGCAATAGAAGCTTTAGACTTGGAAATGTTTACAGAAGCAGAATTGGAAATAGTTATTGACCAAATCATTGTTACCAATAAGGCGATAATTGAAAAGAACGGAAAAAACACAATTGGTATGCTTATGGGCGCAGTAATGAAAGAGGTCAGAGGCAAAGCCACCCCAGAACTTGTCAACAAAATTCTAAAACAAAAAATCTAACACACGCTGTCTCCATCTTTCAACTTTTTTATTTAAGCAACAAAATGCCTTTTTAATAATAGTCATCTATACTGCATGTGATTTATTAACTATTCCATAGATCTCTTTTGTGTCTA
>JAITMO010000094.1 GCA_031277345.1 Candidatus Bathycorpusculum soli | reverse complement strand
CAATCCTTACTAACAAACAAAAACAACCAATACCCCACCTCATCCCACTTAGACGAACCAACAGAAAAATGCGACACATATAAATATCAATAATCAGTACAGCTCATGTAATATTTGATGTTTTTATCTCTTGAGAGTCTTGTAGTGTAGTGTTTGTTGTTTTTGGCGTGTTTGGTTTCAGTAAATTGTATGTATTCAGCTTACGAGTTTTTTTAGGCTTTTTACCAAGCACAAATGCATAAACATGTATACGCAATGATTTTTGTTGAACAAAAATCGCATGAAAAATTAAAATCTAACAAAACGTAAGCCAGCTAAAGACACGAAATCATTGAGAGCTAAATACATACAGTAAATTTATTATATAGTTTGGAAGGTTGGTTATTGGATGTATTATTATGGATTGGGGTATGCAGAATAGATTAAGTAGACTTATTCAGAAAGATGGTAAAATTCTTTTTTTGCCAATTGATCACGGTTATTTTCAGGGTCCGACTCATTGTCTTGAACGTCCGGATGAAACAATAAAACCTATTGTAAAGTTTGCAGATGGTTTAATGTTAACACGGGGGGTTTTGCGTAATTGTGTTGATCCTACGTTGGATAAACCGTTTGTTTTGAGAGTGTCTGGTGGTGTTTCGGTGGTTGGTGAGGCTCTTGAGAATGAGAGTTTGGTAACGTCTATTGATGAGATTGTTAGGTTGAATGCTTCTGCGGTATCTATGTCTGTTTTTGTTGGTTCACATTATGAGAATAAGAGTTTGAGTAATTTGGCAAAGCTGGTGGATGATTGTGAGAATGTGGGAGTGCCTGTTATGGCTGTTTGCGCTGTGGGTAAAGAGCTAGAAAAACGTGAGGCACGGTATTTAGCTCTTGCAGCACGTGTTGCAGCTGAAATTGGCGCACGTGTGGTAAAGACATATTATTGTGCAGAGCGTTTTGAAAAAGTTGTTGATGGCTGTCCAGTACCTGTTGTTATTGCAGGTGGTCCAAAAGCAGAGACACAAAGGGAAGTGTTTGATTTCGTGTATGATGGTATGCAAAAAGGTGCTATTGGAGTTAATCTGGGCAGAAACATTTGGCAAAGTAGCCACCCAGTAGCATCAATTCAGGCTATACGTGCAATAATTCATAAAGGGTTCACAGCAAGAGAAGCAGAAGATCTCTACAACCAAAACATATCTAAAAAAGTATAGCAACAGTGGTTTACATGTTTGCTGCAGTTTATTATAATAATAAGGATGTTCGTTTTGAAGAGTTACCTATGCCAGAGATTGGCGAAGAAGAAATTTTATTAAAGGTTATAGCTAGCGGTATTTGTGGAAGTGATGTTTTAGAGTGGTATCGACTACCTAAAGCACCAAGAGTACTAGGGCATGAAGCATCAGGCATAGTTGATCAGGTAGGAAAAAAAGTTGTCAATGTGAAAGTTGGAGATCGCGTTTTTATCTCTCACCATGTACCCTGTAATACATGTATTCACTGCCAAAAAGGACACCATACAGCTTGCGAAACACTACATAATACTAATTACTACCCAGGAGGGTTTGCACAGTACATAAAAATTCCAAAAATCAATGTACGATTAGGCACATACAAATTACCAGATAATATATCATACGAAGAAGGCACATTTATCGAACCCTTAGCATGCGTTGCACGGGGACAAAGATTAGCCAATCTAAAAAAAGATGATACCGTACTAATTATTGGCAGCGGAATCTCAGGCATACTACACACACAGCTTGCCAAATTTAAAGGCGTAAAAAAAATCATAGCCGCAGACATTAACCAGCACCGCATGGAGCTATCAGTACAATTTGGAGCAGACTACGCCCTCAATGCCGACGATACCTTACCTCAAAAAATAAAAGCCATAAACGAAGGACACTTAGCAGACCAAGTAATCGTATGCACCGGAGCCATACCAGCGGTAACCCTATCATCAGACTGTGTAGAAAGAGGTGGAACCATACTATTCTTTGCCGTCCCAGACCCAACAACAAAAATACCCCTACCAATAAACCAATTCTGGAGAAACGAAATCACCATACAAACCAGTTACGGTGCAGCACCAAACGATCTACAAGAAGCATTAACAATACTTGCAACCAAAAAACTAAACATAACAGACATGATAACCCACAGACTACCACTACGCGAAACCCAAGAAGGCTTCCAACTAATGACCAAACCTAATAAATCACTAAAAATAATTCTCGAACCAAACAACTCAAACCTGGAACAAAGCGCCTTCGGCGCAAATTAACTAGACCTACCAATTAACAAAATCACAACCATCACCCCACACACCAAAAACCAAACCACCACCCCCAACAGGCATAGCTACACCCATAAAAACCATAACACAACCACAAATAAAACACAAAACCACCTCCCTCTTTAACTTATAGCATGTTGAAATTACATTGATAGTGTTTTTATTAGTGGAACATTTAAAATTGGCTTATTTTTCCAATATTTCATTCTAATTTTGTTTTTAACTCACACAAGAAACTATCAATGTCTATGTAACTTACTATAATGACATGCAAAAGTATTCAAATAAAAGACAAGTGTTTGAACGAGATTTAGCAGTTCAAAGTTTAGGTGCAGCATTACAGAATATACTACTTTTTGCCAGTGAAAATAGCTTGGGAGCATGCTGGTTTTCTGCACCAGTATTTTGCAAAAATACTGTTAGAAGAGTGTTAGGTATTTCTAAAGAAAATGAACCTCACGCAATAATTTTAATGGGTTACCCTGATGGACATTCAATTGTGAAAAAGAGAAAAATACTTAGCGAGTTTTGTTTTCGAGATGTTTGGGGCAATCCGTTATAGTTTTTGTCATTAAATGCTTTATTTTTGTATGCAGTGATTGCTTGTTATTTTTGGTTTTTGATATTTGTTCGTTCTTTGTCCCAGAGATTGTATATTTGATGGGCGATTTGTGATCTTGTTTTATAGATTTCGTTTGTTTCAGTTGTGTAAAAATAGATAGTGTAGACTCGCTCAACTGCTGTTGTTCGTGTTAGAGTGTAGAAGGGTTTTTTTGGATGTTGTGTGTACTGGCCAAGTATTGTGTTAAAAATTTCTGTAATTATTTCTATAGGAACTGTATGGTCTAGTCCAAGTTCGAAAGTGTAGCAGTATATGTTTCCTTGGGGCGTTGTTCTGTAGAGGTAATTTGTTATATCACATTCTAGCATCTGTAGGTTACTTACAGACACAATATTGTTGCCAACAGTTCGTAGCTTGGCATAATTTAGGGTAATTTCTTGAGCTACCCCTTCTACTGTCCCAATTTTAACATAGTCACCTACTTTGAAAGGTCGGGCTGCTAGAAGATATAGTCCTGCGATAAAGTTACCTATAGTTTTTTGGGAGGCAAAACCTAATGTGGCAGCACTAACTGTAGAGAAAGTAACAATCAACTCTGAAGGCAACCCACCTACTCTACTCACAGCAACTAAAGCACCAATTAAGATTAGAAGTCTAAATGTTAACACTAACTTGTTTGTAGTGTTTGGTTCAAGTTTTACCCTATTAGAAAAACCAGACAAATACCTTGTTATCAAACGCTCAAGAACAACAGCTACAATTGTAATCAATAATAATGGAAAAACAGGTGCAGGAACACCAGAAAAAATCTCAACCAACTTTGCAGCCACTGGTTCAACCACAGACATATCAAACAAACCCAAATAACAAACTACCCAAACATACACTATAACTCTTTCTAATCACATACTATAAACTTGATGACCGACACTTGCCTCACTAACTCTGGTGATAAATCAATTAATTATTAAAGTTTGGACTACAAATTTTCGGATGATAACAAACAAAACCTGTCATTAAACATTTGTTAGTAAAGTGTATACCAAAATAGGTTGATGGTTAATATATGCATTACTATTTTCCAGTATTGACTGTAAAAGTTTACAGTAAACAGTTTTAAGAGTTTTTTTTTTTGATTTGTTCTATATAGTAAATGGGCTACACTTTATTTTTTAGGTATATGTTTGCTGGTGTTAAATAGTTTATTCCTTCGTGTGGTCTTGTGTAGTTGTAGTAGCGTATGAAGCTCCAGTGTT
>JAITMO010000066.1 GCA_031277345.1 Candidatus Bathycorpusculum soli | reverse complement strand
TGGAATACATTTATACAATACTGGGGGTATGTGGACAGAATCTAATAATCTACAACATATCCGAATGGAAAACGTAAAGACAGGCATACTCTTTAGCACAGACGGTTGGTACAGCGATGATGATCCTCATCTTCCGGGGGATAGTTTTGGGCACAGTCATATTAGTGATGTGGGTATTGCTTTGCGAAATACTCAAGATGCAGTTGGTATACAAATAGGTAATAACCAATTTGCACCTGGACATGAAACACAACCGGGAAGCACTGATAAAGTTACTGCTAAGCCGTATTTTTCTTTTATTAAGACTAATGTTTGGCTTGGGTCATCAGGTGGTTGTGGAGTTAGACTAGTTAATGGTGAATTGAAGCATTGCTTAATAAACATAGGCGTACAAGGTGACGGTACAGGAATAGGCCTTGACATATCAACTGCTACTACTACAAATACTCTTCTTAATCAACAAACTCCGATTGAAAAAAATCAAACAGCCAATCCAGCATCTAACATTAAAGACTTCTTGCTATATGCAGACAATTTAGCCCAACCCATTAAAAATAAAACCTTGCCAAACCTTGCCTATGATGTATCCGATGTAACTGTAGTACCATAGGAGAGGGAGCCTTTTTTCTCCTTTTTTATGCTTTAAATAATTAATTGTAAATTATTTGCATCATTTATATAGTGGGAGACAAATTCTTTGTTGATGGCTATGAAAGAGATTAAGTTAAGGATTGGTGTAACTATATTTATACTGTTATTTTTGGTTGTGCCTGCACCGGCCTTAGCTCAGACTACTTCACCATTAGAGAATCAATGGCATGAAGTATACGGCGATTTTTTTGTTTCTTCAATAGTTCAAACTCAGGATGTCGGAGTTATTCTTGTTGGGTCTGCTGGTACTCATTCTCCGGTGTTATCGCTTATGAAATTAAATAGTGATAATAATGTAGAGTGGACAAAAACTTATCCTGAAGCCAAGGGTCGGCAGTGGTTTATACAAGAAGTGGACTCTGGGTATCTTTTATCTGCTTATGGCAATTCAGCTGAAGTATTAAAAATAGATTTTTCAGGTAATTTTGAATGGGCTGGACCGTATGATTTGTGGAATACTGCCCAGTCTATTGCAGAGGATGGTAGTTATGTAATAGTTAATAATGTGGCCATGTCTGGAAATTATGCTTCTTCTGTTCGTAAGTATGATGCAGATGGTGTTTTGCTTTGGGAAAAATTTTTTTATAAGGCTAATATTGAGGTTAATTTACAGTTAGACAGTAGTGATGGTTATTATGTTGCTGGTACTATATATGATGGAAATTCTTTATTTGGTGGTTGGACGTGGCGTTTTTGGTTTGCAAAGTTGGATTTGGATGGTGAGGTCGTTTGGAGCCGCAGCTATAATTACAAAACTTCTGGGTCGACACATACGAGTTTTTATTCAGTTAGTCAGACTTTGGATGGTGGTTTTTTGCTTAGTGGCTTTAATGATAGGGATAGTTGGGTTGTTAAAACGGACCGTAATGGGCGTGAGCAGTGGCATTGGCATCATGGTAATTTGATAAATGAGTTTGGTTCTTTTTCTCCTGTTAGGTTTGTAGTTCAAGATGAGAGTGGGCAATATTTGGTTTCAAATGGTTATGAAATAATTGTGTTGGATAAGTGGGGTAATGAGTTGTGGGTTGAGTCTTGTTTTGAGTATTTGGGGGAGTTTGAAAATTTAGTTGTTCGTAGGGTTTGGGGGGTGTCAAGTGTTGTTGGTGATGGTGGGCGTTTGGTTGTGGCAGTAACTTTTAGTGTTGATGCTATGTCTTCTGGTTTGGATGGTTCTTATGGTGTGTGGGTGGCGAATTTTGTTGTAGAGCCGTTTCTTCAGTCAGGTAGTAGTGTGTTGTTGTTTGGGGTAGTGGTTGTGGTTGTGGTGGGGGTTTTTGTTGGGTTGATTGTTTATTTAAAGAAGTATCGGTATCGAAAGTAAAAGTTTGGTTAAATTATATGGGCAGCCTCCGAAAACCTCTTAACTATCAATGGACATTATATGTAGAAGGTAAAGTAGGGAAAATTGTATGGTCAACTGCATTTATTTGGAACAAAAACTCAACTTGAAAAACTATCAAAATTAGGCGATCCATTAACAAAAGCAAACCAAATAATTGATTGGGAAATATTTCACAAACCAATCAAAGACACCATACGAAAAGACCCCTCCAAAGGCGAAAGACCACTCTACGACGTTATTCTCATGTATAAAACTGTCATGCTGCAACAATGGTACGGCCTATCAGACATGCAAGTCAAATACCAAATAAACGACCTTCTATCCTTCATGCGCTTTCTAGGCCTTGAAATAGGCGATAAAGTACCTGACGGCAACACACTTTGGGACTTTAAAGAGGCACTAAAAACAAACCAGGTGGATAGAAAACTATTTGACACCTTCAACATGCTACTTGAAGAAAAAGGCGCAATAGTCACCCATAAAGGCTCAATTGTTGATGCCACCTTTGTCACTGTTCCCAAACGTCATACAACAAAAAATGATGATGAGCATTTAAAAAAAGACACTCCATGTAAACGGCCAAAAACGAGACGACATAGTCAAAAAAACGCCTATATTGGCGCGAGCTACAAAAAACCTTGGATATAAAACAGCTTGTTTTCCTTGACGAATGCAGCATTAACTGCTATACTCGTCTCTACGGCTGGGGTGACAAACATGCCAAAGTGGAGGAGTATGTGCCTGATGTTCGGTTTGAGCGTACTTCCATACTTTCAGCATTGCGTCTGTCTGGGGTGAATGCTCAGGTATCTTTTAAAGGGACTTTAAATGGCGAGTTTTTTGGTCTTTATGTGAAATATGTTTTAGCTCCTATGTTGAACGAGGGGATGTG
>JAITMO010000052.1 GCA_031277345.1 Candidatus Bathycorpusculum soli | reverse complement strand
GAAGCCGCAGAGAAACTAAAAGAACAAGAAAAAACCATAACTATAAACCGCACACTCAAAGGTAAAGAACTTGTTGGCAAAACCTTTGAAAATCCCTTAACACATGATAAATTTCCAATCTTGCCTGGATGGTTTGTAGACACTAAAACAGCCACAGGCATAGTCTATAGTGTTCCAGCACACGCACCATTTGACTGGCTCGCTCTAAGAGATCTTCAACAAAAACCAGAAATTCTGCAAAAATATGACATAGACCCCCAAATAGCCCTACAAATTAAACCGGTCTCTATCATTAAAATTGACGGTTTTGGAGAATACCCTGCTATAGAAATCGTGGAACAAATGGGTATTAAAGATCAGCAGGATTCTAAAGCAGATCAAGCTACAAAAGAACTATATAAAAAAGAATTCCACAATGGCAAACTCAAACCCAACTGTGGAGCATATGCAGGCAAATCAATTAGAGAAGTAAAAGACCAAATAACAATAGACTTTAAAAAACTTGACATCACAGACACCATGTATGAGCTACCAGAACCTGTAACATGCCGATGTATGACCTCCTGCATAGTAAAAATCCTCTCAGACCAATGGTTTCTAAACTATACTAATCCTCAATGGAAAGAAAAAGCCAGAGAACTCATCACCCAAATGAAAATCTACCCCGAAACTGCTCGCGCCAGCTTTTACGCCACAATAGATTGGTTAAAAGAATGGGCATGTGCTAGAACAACAGGATTTGGAACACCTTTGCCATGGGGTAATGGGTGGATAATAGAAACTCTAAGCGATTCAACAATGTATATGGCATTTTACACCATAAACAAGCACATAAACCAAAATAATATATCCCCCCAAGCTTTAACTCCTAAAGTTTTTGACTACATATACCACGGTAAAGGCGATAAGAATCAAATCAGTAAAACAACAAGCATTACCACAACGTTACTAACAGAGATGCGAGAAGAATTCCTATACTGGTACCCCTTTGATCTAAGAAACTCAGCCAAAGAACTTGTACCTAACCACCTCTCCTTTGCTATATTCCACCACGCAGCGCTTTTCCCACCTCAGCACTGGCCAAAAAGCATAGGAGTAAACGGCATGTTAATGGTTGAAGGTCAGAGCATGCATAAAAGCAAAGGCAACTTTATCACTCTAAAAAACGCTATAGATAAATACGGTGCTGATGCCACTCGATGTGGCCTAATGATAGGCGCAGAAGGCATGGATGACCCCGATTGGAGAGCAGATAACGTAAAAGAGTTACAAAGCAAACTGGAAGCTCTCACAAATTTTGTCACCAACATTACAACAGCAACTAAACAACCTGAAAATACTATACTTGAAAAGTGGTTACAAAACAAAATACAACATCGCATACAAGAAATCACCCAAAACCTCGAAGAGCTAAAAACCCGCACCGCACTCCAAATCGCTCTATTTGAAGTTTGGAATGATATACGATGGTACATTCAAAGAAAAGGTAACAACAACACTACAATAACACTTGCAGACATTATTAAAGTTTGGATAAAAATGCTTGCACCATTTGCACCATACATATGTGAAGAGCTATGGAGTCAAATAGGCGAAACAGAATTCATCAGCACCACACAGTGGCCAAAAGTCGATGAAACAAAAATAGACATCATATCAGAAGAGCGAGAAAACTTAATTATTGACATATTAACCGACATTCAAAACATCATAAAAGCCACAAAAATCATTCCTAAACAAATAGTCATATACACATCTGCCCCATGGAAATGGCAAATCTACCTAAATATACTTGAAAAAACAAAAACTGGCGAAACAAAAATCTCAGATCTAATGAAAGAATACGCAAACACCACAGAGTTAAAACCACACATAAAAGACATAGCTACATTAGTACCCAAAATTATAAAAAATACCACAAAACTTTCCACAACACGCAGAAACAACATACTTAAAATCCAAAAAATCAATGAAAAACAAACCATACAAAACGCAACACAATTTCTCAAAGACCGATTCAACACCGAAATAAACATTTACGATGAAGAAGAAAACAACCGCTACGACCCCAAAAACCGCGCGCCAACAGCAACACCATATCAACCCGCAATATACATAGAATAACCAACACCATACACACCACCCATCTTTACACTAAAACAACAACCTAACCATCACAGACACAAATCATTAACAACAATTAAGTCACCTAACAAAAAACAATTAAAAAGAAAATTATAGACGGGTAGGTTTAAGCAACTTGTAGCTCATAAACGCTATCCAAATGGAACCTACTACACTTGATATGAATTCAGGAACAGCTACATTTGACGTAGAAACCATCAGAAAATAAACAATCCAAGGCATAGCCACACCAACCATAGAACCCAACGTAAAAACCGCTAAATTAATCTCTCGCACCAAATACAACACCACAGCCAAAACACAAAAAGCAACAGGTAAAGTAACAAAAAACAACACCGCAAAAACAAAATGCACAGACCAAAAATTTTCATTAAACACACCTATGTTCATCAAACAAACAGCCGCCACAGCAAAAACCACAGACCCCAGCTTACCAACAGCACTATTCTTAAAATAATTAAACAACCCAACTACAGCAAAAAAGAAGCACAACAAACCAGCCACAAATAAACCAAAATTAAAAACAACCCCAGTAACACCAGCTACAACACCTAAATCACTTAAAGCATTATTAATCCAACTAAATTCAGGAAAAGATAAAATCGCCATACCTATACATCCAAAAGCAACTATAGGCACCATAAAACCACACAATGCACCTAATTTCTGTAACAACAACTTATCTGACATACAAATTACCCTGCTAACTATGACAAACACTATTTTAAAAGATTGCTAAAAATGACGGGTCCACATCAAACGCATGAAAATAAAGTTTACTCCAAAAGCCGTTACACATCAAACAATGAATCGCTACAACAAACCTCTACTTTAACACAATGACAATAGTATAATTTCTGTGCCAAAGTGGATAATTATTGATCTTACACTCGGCATGTGTCTCCACAATATACAACCCTGACTCAGTACACTCATACGTAAAATCAAGAGACAGTTTATCACCGGTTTTCATAATCTCTTCAATAGGATGTAATAAATGGTGTATGTAGCTGGACACGTTATTAATGTTATTAATATGTATACACGGCGAACCTACTGAATGAACTGCGTGGACGTCTATTCCGCTTTTATTAGTAATTGTTGCAGTGCCAGATATTTTATCGCCAACATGAAAAACATAACCCGATACACTTGTCTCTAAAGGAAAACATAACATTGGAACAAACAACACACCACATATAACAACAGACAAAACCCCACTTGCAACAATCAAAAGCTTGTATCGTTTATTTTTAAACATATCATTTCACCAAACAGAACCAGCAAGCCATATAATAGTTTTTGTCTTCTCTTAAACTTAAGTTCTCCTCAAAAAACAACTCCCACGAAAAACAAATGTTTATGAAAAAGTGAAAACTAACTAACTGTTAGTTTTTAGTTTTTTCCGTAATAACACGCCGACGCCTGTTACAGTTGCGATTGCAGCAAAAGCAATTATTACGGTAGTTGTTTGAGACAACGGTGAAGATTCTGGTCCGTCCGATGGAGGTGTAGCACTATTACTTGGTGACGGGCTAACAGATGGGAAAGTACTGGGAGCAGGCACACTTGGCTTTGGAGTTGAAGACGACCCACTGCCACTACCACCCGAACTAGAACCTCCACCACTTGTTGAAACAGGAACCCAATTAGCAGTAACAGCAACATTATTTGCAGGCATAATAAAAGTCACAGCAACATCATTTGACAAAGTTAATTCACCTTCAGTAACAGTCCAACCTGAAAAAGTATAACTATCACGAACGCCAGCATTTACCGTAACAGATGTGCCTGCAGAATAACTACCAGCACCTGAAAACGAAGCATAGCTACCGCTTACAAACACAGCATAAGCATATAGAGAACCATATGTATAATCAATGTCAAAATTATTATACCCCTGAGTAAAAGGCTCCGTCCAAACAACATTACTACCTATTTGTGAATTGTATAAGGCATCATCTGCAGGGTCACGATTGTATGCTACAGATGCGCGATTATCCTTAAATGTCACCTCATCAGAAACATAAATAGACTCAAGATTACCGCTAATTCCACCACCATCACTATGTGCGGTATTATCAGCAACTATGCCACCAATCAAAGTAGAAGTACCTCCGCTATTGAGTATACCTCCACCACTATTAGGGCAAGTGTTGTTAGCAATCACACCATTAAGCATCTCAAAAATATTAAAATTGATTATACCACCTCCAAAGAAACCATAATTGTCCAAAATTTTACCAGCAGATAATATAAAAACGCCATAGTCACTATTCCATACGCCTCCACCAGCAAAAATAGCAGTATTATTAGCAATCACACCATTAAACATATTAAAAGCACCAACATTGGACACACCACCACCCGACAGTGCCGAGTTATTTACAATCGCGCCATCAGACATTTCAAAAGTACCAGCATTAGATACACCACCACCAGCACCAGTTAATGCACTATTATTAGCAATTACACCGTTCCACATAGTAAAATTACCTGAATTATAAGACCCATCACCAGAACCATGGTTATACACGCCGCCTCCAGTAATAGTCGCTGTGTTGTTAGAAATTATACCATTCTGTATAGTAAAATTACCATAGCTGTTATACACACCACCACCTTTACCAGAATCATAAATAAACCTGTAACCCTGTAATGCTGTGTTTTTAAAAATTACACCATCATACATCGTAAAATTGCCGTCAGTGTGGTATACCCCACCACCATAACCATTTAAGACAGTATTACTTGAAAGCTCCCCATCAGATAAAGTAAAAATGTAACTACTGTATACGCCGCCACCCAATACATCTGCATAATTATTTGAAATCTCCCCGCCAAGCATAGTAAATGTGCCATAGCTACACACACCACCACCACACCAGCTTGCTGTGTTATTAGAAATCACACCACCCTTTAGAGTAAAAATGTATCCATTATACACACCTCCACCAGTAGACAAAAGCTCACCGCAACGGTTTTCTAAAATTTCTCCACCAAACATAGTAAAAATACCTGCATTGTACACACCACCACCATCACTCATACCAGACAATTTATTACCCGAGATTGCACCGCTGTATAAATACAATTTACCCCAATTGATCACCCCACTACCAGTAGCCATAGGGGCATGAGTTACACATATACCATCAAGCCACAATTCACCTTTATTTGAAACGTAAAAGTCAGTGTCAAAAACACCTACAGTAATAGTGCTAAAATCGCCTATAGCAGTAAGATTCCAAACCACGTCACTATCAGATGTTAACGTAATATTAGCGCCAACAGGAATAATTAGCGGTCCACGTGTAAGTGGAATATCAGAGGTTAACGCAATAACATGAGAGGTTCCATCTCGCGGAGCATTAGCAACAGCATCTCTAAGCGCATTTTCATCTCCAGCAAACACATCAGTTGCGGCAGCTGAAACAAAAGAAGAAGCACTATCACTGTTAATATTTAACACAGTGATGAAACATACACATACTATTAGGCTTATGAAGAGTAGTGAAATAACAGACTGTTTTCTACCTTTACTACAAAAAAGATTGTTAGATACGTGTAAAAATTTAGAATTACACATTTTATCATCTACAACAAACGTTCAAACGAACATATATACTTATTTCCACAGCACACCCAAACTCCAACAATATAACGCCAAAAACAACATACATACATACAAACAAACAATAAACCAGCTCAAATAACCAGTCAAACTAACCCACAAGCACCATATAAAAATCAATCATGTGGCGAAATATCAGCTTTTTTTGTTGTTTTATGGTTTTGATGGTTTTGATGTGGCGGTTTGTATGGGATGTGTGTTTGTTTGGGTTTAAAACTTGGTAAGAGAAGGTTTTTTGTGTGTGGTTTAGGGTGTTTTGTTAGGTGCTGTTTAGGTTGTTATGGTGGGTCTTTGTTGTAGCGTAATTGTTATGGTTGTTTTTTCGTTATTTCGCATTATAGTTATGTTTAGATTTTGTCCAGGTAGTGTTTTTTCTTCGAGGTAGCTTGCTAGGTCATCGTTATTTTTAATTGTGACTCCGTTTAGGGCTATGACTATGTCACCTTCTTGTAGTTTGCCATATGATGGGCCGTTTTTTACTACAGATGCTATGCGCCATCCGTATGTTACAGTTGAACCAAGTTGTTGTGCAGCGTTGTATGTCATGTCGTTGCCGTTTATGCCTATATATGAGTGTCCGGTGTAAGTGCCGGTGGATATTAGGGCACTAATTTCTCGTAGTATGGTGTTTGAGGGGATTGCAAAAGATAGTCCTTGTGAGTCAGAAACGATTGCGGTTGATACACCTATGACTTCACCTGCAGCGTTTAGCATTGGTCCGCCAGAGTTGCCCGGATTTATTGGAGTACTGGTTTGGATGACATTTGCTATGGAGAAATGGTTTACGGCATCTTCAGTTATTGTTCGTCCAAGGGCACTAATCACGCCGGTGGTTAGTGATCCTACAAGACCGTAGGGGTTTCCTATTGCTATTACGGATTCGCCTACACGCAGAGTGGATGAGCTAACAATTTTTAGGGGTTTAAATTCTGTTTTTGGTGCATCAACTTGAAGAATTGCTAGATCTGCGTATGGATCAGAACCTAAAATAGTTGCAGGATATCCATTGCCATTTTGGAATGTGACGCTTAATGTAGTGGTACTCTGTACTACATGGTAGTTGGTTATTACAACGTTTTTGCCTTGATGAGAGTAAACAAAACCGGAGCCTTGTACGTATCCGCTACTGGTGTTTCCATATACTAGGATAACTGAGTCTTTGACGTTTGCATAGATTTCGGCAAGAGATAAATTATTTTGATATATGGTGATATTTTGATATGTAGCGTTTTGCAAGCCTTCTAATTCAGAAACTTGTGCTTGTAGGCCTGCGAGTTCAGCGTGTAATTTTGAGGTGTTACCGTTGTTTATAGTTATGAAAAAGGTTGCAAGAGAGCCAACTAGTAGACCTGTGATAAAAATCATTGTAATTAAGCTATATCGAGTTTTATGGTCATTAAAGAGACTCAAATTCTATTCCCTAAAAGCAAGTTAGATATAATAAAGATAAACGTTGCTACTGTAGTCATAATATATTCTGAAAATAGTTTATAACTTGTTGTTAATAGAAAAAATTTGTCTTTAGAGGATAAAATGGGTTAGCGGTAACGTGTTAATCATATAGCATGTTGAAATTACATTGATAGTGTTTTTATTAGTGGGACATTTAAAATTGGCTTATTTTTCCAATATTTCATTCTAATTTTGTTTTTAACTCATACAAGAAACTATCAATATCTATGTAACTTACTATAGTAATATGGTATGTGAAAAATTTTAATTTTTTAGTTGTTTAGTGGAGAGTTTTCACCTTTAAGGAGATTTGCAAATATTTGTTTCATAAGAACCATAAGTAGAGTGTAAAAAATACGTTAAAAATCAAAAAAAACATTACCAAAAACAACTCTAACCTCCAAATAAAATTGTAAAAATCAACGCTATCGCCCTATACATGAAAACTCTCGTTTAGTGTAACAGGGAGGGTTAACGTCTTGTTTTTGCTTCTTCGTCTATGGTTTTTAGGAGTTTGATTACGTTTTTTCCTTTTTCGTTTTTTTCGTCTATATGTATGGTTGCTTGTTTGGGGCATAGATCATCTATTATTATGCCTACGTCTTCGTCTAAGATTACAGGATAAACTTCACATCCAGAGGGTTTATCGTTGTAGATGTTACATTGGTGGTTTTCTGAATTATAAAATACGCAACAGCCGTTACGGTTTTTTAGTTGGGCATAACCTTCTTTGTCGATTTTTAGGAAGTACTTTTTATGAAAACCTTTTTTTTCTATACGTTTGATATCTTCTTTTGTCAGTAACATTTCTGTTTCGGTACAACAGAGGCCACAGTGAGAGCATTGCATAAGTTTATAAATTCATGAAACTATTTTAGCGTTGTCTGCTGCATGAATTGCTAGTTTCGCATATTTAGTATGCTTCGGTTAAGTGTTGTAGTGTATGCAATGTTTTTTATAGGGACTACTTGGCGGCTAACGTTTCCAAATGGCGCGTATTCAAATAATTTTGTTTTGCTAAGTCCAACTGTTTTAATGGCTTTTAATTGGACATTTACGATGACTGCGCCGTCTTTTAGGTGTATGTTAACGGTTTTTCCTATGTATGATTTTGCGACGTTTAAACTAAAAGACATGATGTTATTCACCATTCAGTATTTTGGTCGGCGATTTCGTTCCAGCAGTGTTCGCATATGGGGATTACTTCGCCTTTAAATTGGATGTATAGTTTTATTTGTTCACGATGGCATGTGTCTTGCCATGGGTTTTGACATTGTTCAAGATTGTGCTCCATAAGTTTTTTCCTCAAAAAGACTTTTCCGGTTTTAGCTTTTAAACTGGATGTTTAAACAACTAATGGAGACGGGGGAGAGGTAAGTTAAAGTAAAAGCAGACGGTTAATAGAAAATCAAAACCATTGTGTCGAACTTTTGATGTTGTTATAGGTATAGGATTTCTGGTGTAATTGCGTCTTTTGTGATTTTTAGTAACGCAACAGATAGCTTGTTTAACAGTGATGATGGACTTGTCGGGCTTCCAGGATTTATGTATAGGATTTTGTCTTCCCATTTGATATTAGCATTATGGGTGTGCCCGTAGACTAGCACATCAAAGTTGTTTGTTTTTGTTAGCTCTCTCATTTGATCCATGCCATATAGGATGTTTGGGTTATGTATTACACCTATTTTTTTGTCAAGAATTTTTAGCGAGTTTAGGATGGGTAGACTGTTTTTTGTTTCGAGTGAGTCCATATTACCGTGGACTGCAAGGACAGGAGCGATTTGTTCTAGTTCGTCAATTACTGATAGTTCAACTATGTCGCCTGCGTGAATAATATAGTCGGCGTTTTCAAAATAGGCAAATACTTTTTGTGGAATAACTGTTGCTCTTGAAGGCACATGTGTATCTGAGACTAGACCAATAGTTTTTGTTATTGCTGGAGTAGCCAGCTCTTTAGACAGCATTGATTGCCCGCTAGTCACACATTTCTGCCTCAAATATCTGTTTAAATAATGTCCCTTATATATGTATGAATTTTTTAATCGCTGGTCTGTACGAAAAACAATGTTTGAACAGAAAAAATGAAAAATATACATAGTTACTCTATTATGTATGCTAATTTAAAGAAAAAACAGGTTAGTTTTTAGTATAGCCCGGGAGAGATTCGAACTCTCGTCAACGGGTCCAAAGCCCGCTATGCTTGACCACTACACCACCGGGCTGCGGTTTGTGTTAGTGTTTATTGTTAGGGTTGTAAAGATGTGTTTTTCCTAATAAGCGTTCCCATAAAATTGGGAAGCTTGGTTTATTTTGTTTTGTGTGTCACTTTATGTTTTTCATTTCTTCTTTGAAGGTTTCTTCAAGTTTCTTTTTGTCTATGCCTATTTCTTCTGCTAGTCGTTTTGTTTGTTTTAGATATGTGCGGAAGAGACTTTGCAGGATTTCGGTTTTTTCGTCTTCGGTGAGTTCTTCTTCTGCAAGTAATAATGCGAACCATCTTCCAAGTGTTGTGAGTTTGTATGTTTTTATCCAGGTGATACGATGGTCTTTTTCGTTTTTTTCCATGTTTTCGCTAAGAACGCCAAGACTTGTTAAGGTTTTTAGGTTTTCTATTACAGTTTTGTTAGAATAGTTTAGTTTTGCAACTAATTCTTTTTGATATATGCTTTTGTTTATGCCCTGTTTTAGACTGTATCGCAGAATGTCTACGCCACCTTTTGATCCAAATATGGCTGAGAGAATCTTGTCTTTTTTTTCTGTTGGAAGAAATATTACATATGGATGTAATTCTGTAGACATGTGAATTCCTTTTAAGATATTGAGTTGTATCTTTGCTTTTAAGGGTTATCTTTTTAGTTTCATAGAGGATTTGGAAAGTAAATTTGGCTTCTTTGTTTCTAACAAAATGCAGCATATAACTTTGGTAATAACTTGTTGCAGACTTTTTTAGCATAATGTTTTGGTACAACTTTACTACAAATACCACGCCTGCGCACCAGGAGTAAAGTTTCGTATTCTTGAAATGGCCATAAATGATTCAGGAGTACGCGACATCTCACGCGTACTCCATATAAGTGCTGATGTTGTTATTGACACTTTAAAAAAAAGAAAACTGGAACCAACAGG
>JAITMO010000040.1 GCA_031277345.1 Candidatus Bathycorpusculum soli | reverse complement strand
TGTTTACCCATTTTTACTACATCCTCACTCCCACAATGTATACACTTTACAGATACTTTTACCACAACCATCACCATTAACAAGGTAATATGATACCTTTCACTTATAAACTATTTTGATGCATGACTGAAAATTGATTACCTTCATAGTTTTATTCAAATTTGCATTGCATTTAGCACTTATGGATTGGCAGTGAATAAATTTGACACATTTAAAAGCCTCAATGTAATAACACCAACTTGCACAATATGCTGACTACTTTAACTTCCAACACCCTTAAGCAAAATGATAAAACTATCAAAACAGTACAAGTCCCCAAGGACCTATACATCAACTAAATACACAACCTATCATAATTTCGGCATGCTTAAAACTTTGCTCATCTAAAAAACGCAAAATACATAACACATGCCCAAAACACTACCATATTTATAAGCATAGAAGCGAATAATATTTTTAAGACATACACGTTTAATAGTGAAAAAGTGCTTGTTGTAAATGTTGGCAACATATAAAGGACAAGTTCGTGACGGGAAACCCATGCTTACTGAAGACGTGATTTTACCGGAGAATGCATCCTTGATTATTACAGTTCTTAATGAAAAATATTCTGAAAACACTAAAACTAAGGCACAACAACAAAATGAAGCCCTTAAACGATTATCCAAAGGATTAAAGGCTATTAATGACGAGCCATTTGATGCAAAATTTGATGCTATAATAAACCGACGGTTTAACATTACACGGGAATTAAACATATGACAATTTACGCGCTTGACACAAATATTGTCATATTTTTGCTAAAAGAGGATGAAACTGTAAACAAAAATTTGGACATAGCAACAAAAAACGGTCATGAATTAATCATTCCACCAAGCAGATTATGAAGTTAATCGGGGTTTTCTTGCAAAGCATATGAGGAAAAAATTGTCAGAATATCTACTTTCGTCAAAGCATTTCTGTTGGAGTGTTTGATGATGCTGTTTAGCAAAAAGCTGCATATGTCTTTGCAACACTGCATCAACAAGGAATTATGGTTATGATACAGATGTATTAATTGCGGCACTGCTTAGTAAACAAATACACATTAGTCACAAATAATAAACGCCATTTTGGGAATATTGATGAATTAGAACTTGTTGATTGGAAAGAATAAGTGTATGTACATATTACAAAGTGGAATTAATGACGTAAACTGATTCTAAAAATTAAAAAGTGACAAACTCCCTAGAGCTGTAGTAGCCTAGAAAAGTGGTTAACGAATTATTAAAGTTGTTCACCACTAATTATTAAAAAATTACTACACAAATTATAAAAACAGGATATTGTTTTAAAGAAAAGGCGAAAGTTATGACTTACATTAAACGCACTATAGACAAAGAGATTGCAGAAAAACTAGAAATCATGGGCTGCATAGTTATACGAGGCCCAAAATGGTGTGGAAAAACAACCACAGCAAAACAGTTTGCAAAAAGTGTAATAGAACTTCAAGACCCACACGAAGAAGCAAAATACAAAGAAATTGCTGAAAACAACATCAAACTCTTACTAGAAGGCAAAAATCCACGACTCATTGATGAATGGCAACTAATACCAAATATTTGGAACGCCATTAAGCACGATGTAGATAAAAAAGATGGCAATGGCTTGTATATAATAACTGGCTCAGTTGCCCCTAATGATAAAGATAAAAAAGATTTACACTCCGGAATTGGCCGGATGTCTTTTGTTACTATGTACCCCATGTCTTTATATGAAAGCGGTGATTCAAACGGCTCTATATCACTTAAAGACATTTTAAGTAACAAAGTGAAAGTTAATGGTCAAACGTCTAATATAACTTATGAACGGTTGGCTTATTTAACTTGTCGTGGTGGTTGGCCGTCTGCAGTTAAAATGAAAGATGAAAACAAAGCATTAAGAGTAGCAAAAGAATATTTAGATGCTTTATGCGAAACTGATATTGAAAATGATTTAAAGAAAAATATAAATCCAGCACTTACAAGAGCCATTATAAGAGCCTATTCTAGGCTTATTTGCACAATTGAGGCCGATAAAACGCTTTATGAAGATGTTAGAAGCATTTATGGTGCTGTGTCAGATCCTACAATTATGTCTTACCTAAACAAGTTGAAGCGTCTTTATGTGTCAGATGAAATTGAAGCATGGAATCCAAATATTATTAGCAAAACAAATGTTCGAACGTCTCCTAAGAAAGCTTTGGTTGATTCTTCTATTGCTTGTGCTGCTTTGCAGTGTTCACCTAAAGAATTGGCGTTAGATCCTTTATCGTTTGGGCGGTTTTTTGAGAATTTAGTTGATAGGGATCTAAAGATTTATGCGAGTAGTATTGGGGGTTATCTTCGGCATTATAGGGATAGATATGGTTTAGAGTGTGATCAAGTTATTCATTTTGATAATAGTGAATATGGGTTGATTCAGACAAAGCTTGGAACTAGAAAAATTAAAGAGGGGGCTGAAAAGTTGATTGATTTGCGTGATAAAATTAAGGTGACTGGTAAAAAAGAGCCCAAGTTTTTGATGGTAGTAACGGGAAGTGATATAGCTTATACGACTAAAGAGGGTGTTTTGATTGTGCCTATTGGATGTTTGAAGGATTAATGACTTACAAAGAGCAAGCATAAAAGAGGTAGTGGCATAATTTAGAATGCCAAGTTAGGGAATTATTAAGATAGAGTTGTAAATAAT
>JAITMO010000020.1 GCA_031277345.1 Candidatus Bathycorpusculum soli | reverse complement strand
GACCTAACAACACCCTCCTGATACCACGCCACAGACTCAGGATGATCCCAAGTCACAGGCGTTCTTGTATTCAAACCATCGAGTTCCATGCTGCGCAAATGAAGAAACTGCAATTGATTACCATCCAACCCACTATCAGACAAAGACTCAAGCAAAGCAGAACGATCAACAGACTTCATCTGCTCAAAAACAGACAACTGCTCACTAGTATCCATACCCATAAACTCTTCACGATCAACAGCCTTAGCAAACACATTATACGAAACACCCAACTGTCCATCCTCAGACTCACCCCAAACAAAATTTTCAGCAAATTTACCCTCAGACTCCAAAGAAGCAGAAATCCTATTTTCTTCCTCAGACTTTACACGAGCCAAACCAACATCATTCAAACGTGTATCGTATTCAACACTCCAACCCTCATCAGACTCACTCCACCGAAAATTAGACACCTCAAAACCCTCACCCTCCAACTCACGAGCAATCTCCAACTCCTTAGACTGCTTCAACGCCTCAACACTAGAAGAACTCAAACGCTTATCATACTCAACACTCCAACCCTCATCAGACTCACTCCACCGAAAATTAGACACCTCAAAACCCTCACCCTCCAACTCACGAGAAATCCGAACCTCCTCCTCACGCTTCAACGCATCAACACTAGAAGAACTCAAACGCTTATCATACTCAACACTCCAACCCTCATCCGACTCACTCCACCGAAAATTAGACACCTCAAACCCCTCACCCTCCACCTCACGAGCAATCTCCAACTCCTTCTCACGCTTACGCTCCTCCAAACTCTCCTCATACTCTGGATCATACTGTTGCGGAGGCACCTGCTCATACTGCACAGAAGCATACCTAGGACCTACACCGGGTTGTGAAGCTAAAATTTGCTGCTGACGCTCAACAACTTGCTGACGAGGCTGCGAACCACCCACAGGCTGAACAGGACTAGACATAAACGATACCCAATAACCCCCAAACACTGCAACTATATAAAACCCATATCCGAAAACGTATAAAAAACAGAAAAACATAATAAAAACACACAACAAAACAACACAAGAAGAACAATGCAAACCACCACACAACAAGAACAAACAATACTACAAATAGATACTGCAAATTGTGGATATATACACATAAATGGTCAACCTTCCAACAATTCAGAGGGTTTTGTGCTCGTGACTACTGAGCGGTTTGCATTTATTCATATAGAAAAAAATCGGGCATTCAGAGAAGGCACCACAATAGACGAAATGCTGCAAGCACGAAAAGAAAACTATGCAATACCAAACAACAAAGTCAATATTATAATTAAAGGGGATGTACTAATTGCAGGTTCACGAGACTTGAAAATAGGTGGAATCTATCAACTATCCCTTGATAAAAAGAGTCGCATATTGCTTGTAAACCAACTAAAACAAATATACGGCGAAGAATTCACATATGACCCCAAAGGTTTGCTATAAAGAATAATTTGGAGTTAACTTTAGAGGCACACTTAGATGGGTCATCACAAACAACATCACAAAAAGAAAAGCCATAACCAAAAAAGCAAACACAACAATCAAACAACACAAACAACACACAAGAAAACACAACATAAACAAAAAGAAAACACAGGTAAAAAAATTCTAAACACAATAAGCAAAAGCCTAAAAACAACAATCACAGAAACAAAAAACACTATAATAGAAATGAACGAAGACCGCATAAGAAACAAAATAAAAAAAGAACAACAACAAAAAATTGACAACAAAACCTTTCATAACGCATACATAAAAGAAAAAGCAAAACTAGCAGCACAAAAAGAACACGAAGAAAGAAAAAGAAGAAAAAACCATTGGTAACACATCAAAAAATATCCCTCAAACCACCACACAACAAGAACTATAACAAATACTTTTTAAACATTAAACAATTATATATACACAAGGAAGTAGAAACCATGACAGGCACACAAGAAGAAACAGAAGAAGTAAAACGCATAATGGAAAATTTCCGCAGAAACGCACGAGAAGCAGAACGCATATTTGAACGAGCAGGCGTAACAACCAAACAAAAACAAAAGTAATCTTCCATAGGTCCTCTTTTTGACACAACAAACCCCCAACACAAACAACCAAAAAGAACTAGCTGCACACTACACCACCGAAATCGAAGAATACATAAAAATACTAGAACCAATCACAACAAAAAGAGAACAAATTCTAACAAGCATAAACAGACTAACCATAGCAAGCATAGTGTTGCCTATCATATTAGCACCACTAACAAGCATAACAACACTACTATTACAAGAATTCTGGATAGCACTCATAAACATAGCAAACGTACTCCCACCAATCCTAGCAAGCCATAACAAAAACAAACTAGAAAAATACAACAATTGCACCGACCTAAAACTAAACCTAACAAACTTTAAAGGCGACATAAACCGTCTAGCTATAGCAGGAGAACTAAAAGGCAAAACAAAAGAAGAATAGACCAAACACTAAGAGACTTCAACGAAATGCTATCAGAATACCTACAAATCAACAACACATAACCAAATCTAACTGTTTCTTTACCTACACCTATAGCTACTTCTGCATTATATACCTACTATTAATATACTAGAACATAGAAACTATTGAGGCTGCCGCAAATAGCCAACAATAGTTGAAACATAATTGGCTTAGAGATTGTTTATGCTTCAAGAACTGTTTTACGCAGATTTTTAACTATCATACTATTATATGTAATAAAGATAAAAAAAAAGTAAACCACACTGGATCACTCATATTTATTTGGCATAAAAATACAACTATAAAAAATAGCAGAGTTAGGAGATCCACCCACCACCCCTTAATAAAAACAAACAAACTAATTGATTATGGAACATTTCGCAAACCCACAAAAAGGATAAACATAGTAAGGCCCAAAAAAATGATGAAAGACCAACTTCAATGCAGAGTGTCAATGTTCAAAATAGTCATGATACAACAAGGGTACAACCTCTCAGATATAAACGCCCAATATACCAAATAAATGCTCGACACTCTTTTATGCACTTTATAGGTTTAGAAGGTAACGATCAGACACCAATGACAATACTATGGGGACTTTAAAGAAGCCCTAAAAGAAAGTAACATTGGACAAAAAACTGACACTTTTAACACTTTACTTGAGAAAAAACATCATTACTTATAAATGGTCTATATTGATGCTACTTTGTTACGGCACTTAAACGTCATACTCCTAAGAAGAATACCACTATAAACACCGAAAAAACGGTGAAAACCGGCTGATTTAGATACCAAGTGTGATGAACGTGTTAAAAAAGGCGGAAAAAAATAAATCTATAAGACAGTATCATTCTGTACAAAAATACGGAGTACAAAACATTGTTATGTATTTAAAAACCTGCTTTTTTTCAAATTTAGATTGGTAACATCCCACCCCAGAACATTGTTTTTTTACGCATTAATTTAACATATTCTTTGAGTACATCAATTTCTGCTTCTGTTAAATCGTCTAGATGGTTTGCGAACAGTTTTTTGACATGTTCTTCAGGAACTTTTACATACAATACATCACGTTCAAAAATGTGTCTACCAGCAATGGGTTTATCCATCGATATAGCTACTTGTTCACCTGTCCTAGCTTCACTTACTGCCTTTCCTTCATCTTGGACTTGTTGAATTTCACCAACATCTGATGCATCTTCTACACGTAACAGTGACACGCGTGGTTTTATTCGTCCGCCTTGAACTTCAACACCTGCAACTAAAGGTTTAGCTCTGCGAAAAATACAGTCAGGCAAGACCATTAATTTGCCAGGTTTAACAAGGGCATCAAATTCTTCTTCATTTTTGCGTTCTCGTTTATCTTTAACCCATTTAAGATAATTATCAATCAGGGTATAAATTATAGGTTCACGAAAAATTTTAACACCGGTTACTTCAGCTTCTTCTTCAGCATCAGGCAAAGCTTTCACACCAAAAGCCAAAATAGCACCTACTAATGGATCACGTTGTTTAACTACAGAGGCCTCAATAACATCACGCTTACTAATATCACCTACATCAGCACTTCTAACCTGCACATTATTAGCCTTAAGAATTTCAGCCATAGCCTCAAGCGAACCCAAAGTATCCGCCTTAGCAATAACACCATCAATCTCTTTAGTAATTCTAACCCGGCCAACCTCTTCAGTAATAAGACTGCAATACTTTGCCACATCCTCACCATGAGGCACAGCAAGTAACGGAGCACCAGCTAACGCATCCTCAAGGTCAGGAGCAACAAGTTTTACACCAGCACTAGCATAAACACAATCCACACTAACAAACTTATCCCGCGGATCACGCATCTCATCCAAAGGCTTAGGTACCAAAAGAGTACGAACACGCGCAGTAATAGGACCATACTTACCACCAACTACAACCAAATCATCCTTACGCAAGGTCCCATCATACACAATAGCATTCAAAGTCATACCTAAACCAGGCTCCTCCTTAACCTCCAAAACAGCACCCTTCGCAGGACCATCCGCCGTCTGAAGGCGCTGTTTCAAAAACTGCTGTGTCAAACCAACAAGCACCATAACCAACTCAGCCAACCCTTCAGACGTTTTAGCACTAGTAGGCACCAAAGCCACATTCTGAGTAAAATCACGAATATGATCAAACCTATCAGTCTTAAAACTTAACCTGCTAAAATCACCCATAACATGATATAAACGATTATCAACTTCTTGTTGCACAGAACTAGTTTGCTTAGCATAAGACTGTAAAAACGGTGCACCCTGCGTTGACTTCCAACCAGGAACACGGTCAATCTGGTTAACCGCTACAATAAAAGGAGTTTTACGCGCCTTAAGAATCTCAAGACACTCAAAAGTCTGAGCCTCAAATCCACGCAAAGAGTTAACAACCAAAATTGCAATATCAGCAACACTTCCTCCCCTACGTCTAAGATTAGTAAACGCCTCATGACCAGGCGTATCCACAATAAGCAAACCAGGAATCTCAATACCAGTCTTAAAACTAGTCATATATGGACCAATAAGCTGTATTAAAGTTTCAACTGGAAAAAAACTGGCGCCAATGTGTTGAGTAATACCACCTGCCTCTCGCACATGAACATTTGTTTTACGAAGCACATCAAGCAACGAAGTCTTACCTGAATCAACATGACCTAGAACGCAAACAATTGGCTGACGAATTGGCATAGTACCTTTTTCCTCCCTAAATAAACTTGTAAACCAAAGAATATGCACAATTGACTAATAAAAACACTTCACCCATAAAAAGAACTAAACAATGATAGATATTTCATTTAACAATCAAAAAGAAACAACACAAAGAAAGAACTATTTTTTCTTTTTACCAGAATTCGAGGCAACGTCTGGTACAGCATCAAGCTTAGCAGGTAAGTATTTGTCTACGATGTATGTTAAACCGTAACGACTGAAAGCTTCAAGTTCGGTCTTTCGCCGAATTTTAAGGAAAGTTTTGATTTCACGTTGCCAAACAGGATCATTTTGGTATCTAGGATCTTTTTGTAATTCGTAGAGACGTTTAATGTCTACTTCATCTAATGGGTCAGTTGGCAATTTGTATTCAATAATATCACTTGCCCAAACGCCACTCCAAACTGCATCAGGAGTGTTTAAGTCTCGCAAATGCGCAGCGTTAGCTGAACCTGAAATGATTACCTGAGCAATGTGCATTCCCCAAGGGTCACCATCAGTTAATATGAAAACCGGCAAGTTAAGTTCATCATGTAACCGTCGTAAAAAGCTTCGAGTTTGTCTGGGAGCTTGTCCGCCACATGATATTAAGAGAGACTTGTGTTTGTTGTGGACATTTTCTTCAATAAATCTTGTAAAGAGCGCGCCTTTCTCAATGGCGATGATTTTATTTGCGCTTGTTTTCAAGAATTCAGAGGAAGTTATAGCGGGACCGATGAGCACGCCATCTGGGTGGCTGGTCAGGTTGACGGATTTTCCTTCGTAACCAGGAACTGTGTATGCTACATCCAAGTCACCAAATATGGCACTGCGCTCTTCAGGAAAAATGCTAAAATCTTCACGGGCAAACCCTGTTAGAGTTTCAAGGTCGGTTATAATGTTGTTTGATTCTTGTTGGTCAGAAAAAGTCATTTCATAAGCTTGTGCGGAATAGTAGACATCTCTTAAAGTGGAGGTCTTTCGTTGGCTGGTAAGTTCATTACTAAATAGAGCAACCCAAGCGAGTTGAGTGAAGGGTTTAATGTGACGTATGTTTCGGGTACTTCGACCAACGCTTTTTTCACCTAAAACGTATTGGCGTAGACGCTCATCATAGGTTATGTTTTCAGTGCTACGACTAGGCATGTTAACGGAGGGGAAAAGTCCTTGATCAAGTTGATTGTATACTGAAGTACCAAAACGTTTGAGTTCTTTTAGCACTTCTTGTTTTCTTTCAGTAACCTTAGCTTTCTTCTGTGCCATACTTTTGTACGCTCTTCATGAGTTTTTCTATATCGGGTTGTTTAGTTTGACCAGAGAGTATAGTTGAGAATTCTGCAATTCTAGGGAGATACTTGCTAAATATGCCAAGACGTTTCTTTTCCATGTGTACATGTTCTTTACGGGTTAAAAAGTGAGAGAGTTGCCTTGAAACTTCACGAATTGCATTTGCTTCTTCTTTACGAACTTCAATACGGTCAGAAATGAATTCTTTACCAACTGTTTTGTAAGGCACTTTTGTACTACAAACATGAATAACAATAGCAATAGGCATATCTGGAGCTACTTTATAGCGACGCCAATTCATAGCAGAAATAACTTTGTATGATACATCACTTGCCTCATCATAAAGCAGAGGAATTTTATTAGCAAACCGATAAATAACAAACCCACCAGTCTTAGGAACTCCACCGCCATAGGCTATGGCCATTTCCACAATAAAGGGATGACCTGCATACGTTGAGGGTTTACGCTGATGGACTACTAGGTATTCAGGATTTAATTCTTTCATAATTCCTGCTTTAAGCAAATCTTCACCCAATGGTGACAAGCAATTTGCATCAGGAGGCAAAAAATCCTTATACCGTTTCAGGTTCTGCATCAATTTAACTACTTCTTCATGGGATAGCTTTTTTGGATTCTTATTAACTGGAAGTTCAGCAAAGTCAAGAAATTTTTGAGCTGTAATTTCGCCCACACGATGAAAATGCTGTCTTAAAAAAGTAGACATATTATGACAAGTAGTTACCTGTATAAGCCGCTGTAATAACTCTACATCCACACCATAAGGATGCGGAAGAGTCTCCGTTGGAGGATCAGGCATTACAGTTGTAGCCCTATTAAACTTGTAAAGACGCCCTTTAGGATCAACAAAGGTAATGTTCGCATAAGGATTAACCATAGCGGTCTGCTTAAAATACTCAATAATCTTAGGCATAGCCCGCAAATAGTCACCCTCAAGAGTAAACTCAATAACAGTCCCACGCCAACCATCCTTATTAGTAATAACTTTACGATCCAAAATCACAGGCTTATTACGCTGAATATCAATCATTAACTTAAAACTATAAATTTTCTCTTGCCCAGTACTCGAAGTCACCAAAACAGGCTTATGAGTAGTAATCTGCCCGTAGAGAACAGCCATTTTACCACCTAAACCAAAAGTACCCCTCGCCTGTTTGAGCTTATACTTTGAACCATAAAGAACCTGCCCAAAAGCAGAAGGAATAAACCTAGGCTGAATACCACACCCATTATCCTGAACACGAAGCTTATAAATCTGAGTCTCCTTAGTCGCCTCCGACTCAAAAGACAAACGCACATAAACATCAGGAGGAATCTTTTGACTCTCTGCAGCATCAAGAGAATTCTCTACCACCTCACGAATAGCCACAAAGATACTCCTAGACGGGTTAGTTAAGCCTGCAATGTCCCGATTTCGGTAGAAAAAATCCGATACACTCATTTCTTCAAATGTTGCTTGAGACACTATTGCTTACCCACTTTACAGTTTATATACCTATTTTCTGTAGTATACTTACTGCTTGTTCTTTAAGTTAACTGAAATCAAAAAATAAACAATACATACCTAAAAAAACAAAAAACAAAATCACACACCAAAAAACACAAAAACCAACAACCAACACACAGCAATACAATAATTTAAAATAACCCCACTTGTTTAATGTAATAAATAACATCAAAAACACGGTTGGAACTAAAAATGAGTGAAAACAGCAATTATCTGGTAATCTTGAGCGGAAAAATCTGTGGAATAATACTAATCATCATTAGCGCAATAATGCTTTACTACACAGCAACAGCAGAAGCCTTAGGGACATTCAACACAATATTTATAGTCCCAGGAGTAGCTATCCTAATCATAGGAATATTACTGCTAATCATCACGCCAAAAGACTAAAACAAACAACACACTTCCCCTCAATTTTATAACAAGTATACCCATCACAACTAAAAGAGAAAAAACGCATTTCCAAGGTTTACATCAAAAAAACAACAATAAAAACTTAATTGCATACATACGTGGAAGTTCATCACCAGATAAAAAAAACAATACGGTAAACACTCAAAAAATTACTAAAAATCTCAAGACAAGACCCAAATACAACCAATAGAAACAGGAACAAAAAAAATAAAAAGTTGTGGAAGAACAAGTGGAAGTTAATAAAAGCTAAGTGTTTCTTTACGCTTTTCTGCTTCTTCGTAAAAACGCAACACTTCATCAATTATTTCCACATTTGAAAGCAACATACGCCGACAACAATAACGTTTAATATCAAGACTGTCAAGCACGTCACCAGCATTTTCACCCGCTTTAACACGCTTTGCAAATTCTTCCCATCTATCTCCAACCAGTTTACCGCAGGTGAAGCATTTTACGGGAATTATCAATTTCTTTTTTCCACCTTACCTGTAACTCTTCTGACCCTTTGCGCGTGCACCTGATCCACCAAACTTTTTGGTTTCTTTAGCTCTTGAGTCACCAACAATCATCGTTCGGTCATACTCACTAAAGACTGTGCGTAAATGAGCACTTTTTGACCATTTAAGTAAAGCATTTGCGACCGCCATACGTGCTGCTTCAGCTTGCCCCATAAAACCACCGCCACTAGTTTGAACATCGATATCTACTTGTCTCCAAACATCGCCACCAGCTTGTAAGAGCGGCTCCATAATTTTTTCGCGCGCAACATCAGGTTCGCAAATTTCGACTGGAGTTAAGTTTATGCGTACTCTACCTACGCCTTGTTTCACTACTGCACGTGCAGTTGCGGTTTTTCGTTTCCCACTAACAACTAAAACTTTTTTTGCTGGCATAATTATTCACCTTGATTCCACCCAATTTCTTTGGCTAATTCGCCTAGAGTAAAGGATGGACCTTTAAGTTTTGAAGCGAACGCTTCTTCAAATTGAATTGATTGTTGATCTTTAAGTTCTAATGGGACACCCATGAAAACTTTTAAGTGTTTAAATGCTGCTTTACCCTTTGGTTGTCGAAATGGTAACATACCACGAACAGTTTTTTTAAGCATTCTATCTGGTCTGCGATAATGAAATGGCCCACGTTCAGGAGCACCTACTTCAAGAAAAAGGTGTGCCTCTGCAGTTTTACTTCGTTTTTTTCCGGAATATACCGCTTTTTCAGCGTTAAGAATGGTTATGTGTTCACCATTTAGCAACCGTTTTGCAATGTTGCTCGACATTCTTCCGACTATTAAGCCATCAGCGTTTACATAAGTTATACGGGAGTTTGTTGACATAAACATTTCACCGGATAATTCTAATATTTGATCCTTTTGGATTATCTACAACAAGTTTAGGAATTGTTACATACTTTGCTTGTATAGCATCAAGTTTTGCTTTTGCTGTTTCTGAAATGCTAAAAGCTGCTACTGTGATTGGATGGGTCAATGATCCTGTGCCAAGTACTTTACCTGGTACAACAATGGTATCTTCACTTTTGGTGTTCCTGTTGATGCTACTCAGGTTCACTGCTGCTCGTCGAGAGCGTGACTGTGATAGCTGTTCAGCTACATCCAGCCATAGAGGTACACCGTTTTCTCTGCCCTCTTTCTTTAATTGTTTGATAAGCTGGATTAATTCGGGGTTAGTTGATTCTGTTTGTTTCATTGTTTTTCTACTACCTTTGTTTGTTCTTCAAATTTCTTAAGTTGCAACCCTAAGACTTTTGTTGCCTCTTGAAGTATTCGTTCAGGTGGAAGAGCACCTGTTGACTCTAAATTAAGGATGAATGCATTCTTTTCCCATTCAACTTTAATTAGTGAAGGCTTTTTTGGACAAGCATCAACACAGTCCATGCACAAATTACATGAATACAAGTCACGAACAGTAATTTTGTTGTTCTTAAGTTCTAAAACTCTTTTGGGGCATATGTCAACGCATTTTTTACAGTCATCGCATGCTAATGTTGGAGTCGTAATTTTTGGATAATATTTGTACGCAGAAACACAAACTGACTGCCATTTGGCATGCATTTTACCGGTGCCAAGTCGTGCATAGGCTTCAAGTTTTAGTTTTTGACCTTTCGCAAGCTTGACTATTGGAATATTACCAGATACCGGAACAATTTCAGGAGTTTCAGAAATAAGCTCGCCACTATAAACAGTTCGCGTACCATCTGTTGCCTCTGCATCCAAAGTTAATGTTATACGACATTGCGGACAACCAAATTCATTTTGACACGAGCATTCTTCAGGAGAATTATAATTATCAAGATCAGTTTTTAATGGAGTAAGACCAAGTCTGTGAGCAATGATTTCATCCTGTAGAATAGACGAATTATCAATCATTACAACTTCATCAATTGCCATACATGGGACATGAGCAAGTGATATTCGACGAAGAGCATTCATTAAAGAAACCTCTGCATCTCTAACAATTACACGAAGGACATTATCATTTTTTTCAAGGATTTCAATTTTCACTTGCAAGACACTCCAATAACAGGATAATATTAGTTGCGTTCCAATAATTGTTTCAGGGCATTATTTCAATTTTTCTATTAGACCAACAAAGAAGGGAGAGGTTAAACTCTTCTTCCTCTTCGACCACCTGGTCTTCGTGTGCCATCATGAGGAATTGGCGTTACTTCTTCAATACGTTCAATACGGAAACCGAATCTTGCAAAAGCTCTAATAGCAGCTTGCGCACCTGGACCAGGCGTCCGTGGACCGCTACCACCAGGAGCGCGAACTTTGATATGTATTGCTGTGACACCTTTGTCTCTTGCGATTTCGGCAGCACCTGTTGCTGCGCGCATGGCAGCATACGGTGATGATTCCATACGGTCAGCTTTGACAAACATACCACCAGTTGTACGTGCGATAGTCTCTGCACCACTAATATCAGTTATGTGAATTAGCGTATTGTTATAGGAACTATAGATGTGAACTATACCCCATTTCTCATTGCGCTTACTATTGCTCAAAATCTGCTACCTCCACGTCCGCCTCGTCTACCCCGAGCAGGTTGCCGAGTTGCAGGCGCTTTTGTTGCAACAGTTAAACTTACTCGTAAAGGATGTGTTTGATCAGACATTGTACTTGTTACAGAGTAAGTAATTTGTGTTTCTTCTTCTTTTGACACAACATGACCAGGGATAGTTACTCTACGATTGTTAATTGATATGTGAGCATGTGTGATTAATTGACGTGCTTGGAATATTGTTCGTGCTAAACTCTTCCTGAATACAATCGTTTGCAATCTTCGCTCCAAAATGTCTTCGATAGTTAAGTCTAAGACATCAGCTAGAACTGCGGTCTCTTGTAAAATGCCCAATTTCTTTAGACGTGTTAATAATTCACTCTCCATTTTTACACGTTCTTCGGGCGTTTTACTAATTAGTGAACGGGCAATACCTCTGACTTTGGAGAGAAATGTTTTGTGACGCCATAGCTCGTGCTTACTTCTTAAGCCGTATTGACCTAAGAGTTTAAGTTCTTCTTGAAGAATATCTTTGCGCCAACGGAAACGTGGCGTTTCAAATTTCTTACGCTGCTTCTTAGGGTCTCCCATGATTATTTACCTCCTTCAGATCCAGGTTTTTGCTGTAGGGTCTTTTTCTTAACACCTAAAGCTTTACCTGCACGACCAGTACATTTTGTTCTTTGACCACGAACCTTTAAGCTGTAAGCATGACGGTATCCACGCCAAGAACGAATTTCTCTAGCTTGATCAATATCAGTTTTTACTTTAAAGATTAATTCAGCACTCAAGAGGTGAAGATCTTTACCTGTTGTGGAATCTTTTTGTCTATTGAATAACCAGCCAGGTATTCCGTATTTTGCTGGGTCTCGAATTACATCCTCTATTTTTGAGATGTCTGAATCGGTGATAAAACCTACGCGCACATCTGGGTTAACACCTGCCTTTTTAATAACAGCGTTAGATAAGCTCATGTTAATGCCCCTAACTCGTTTCACTGCATAAGAAGTCTTAAGGGTACCTGGTGAGTCAGAGCCCATAATGCGTACTATGTGACGAAATTCCTGTGATGACATTCTGAATTATCTTCCGTTTTTAACTTGAAGCATATACGAAATAAGGCAGTATTTATTTAAACCTTCCCTATCCAGAAGATTCGTTTAATGAAATCTATAAACGGTTACCACCTTAAACAACACATGTACTAACTGTTTCTTACAACAAACAAATAACGTTTTCTAAAAAGAACGTTTAACACATAAAAAAACAAACAAAAAGAACAACAAGACTCGAGAAAACATTACAAAAACAATATCCACTAAACTATACTCCACAATCAAAAAACTCATCACTAAGAAGACACGTCATAACATAAAGTGTCACAATGTTCAATTACATCAACAATATTCACAGTTGAAGCGACCCAGCGCAGATAAGCGTTAACTGTCGCTCGCAGAGCAATTGTGTCTTCAGCATCAACTGTTAACGTAAAAAAACAACCGTGTATCTGCAAATCAACGTTAGCTCTATGATTAACAGTTGAATTAATTTCAGGTTTTAGAGCTTCAACTATAGTGGTAAGCTGTTTTTTGTTAGAAAATTTTATACGTACTAACATTTTAGCGTTAATTGTCATTTTATTAAACTGCCTTTGAATTGTAGAGAGGAAACAGACAAATAAGGATAACAAATAAACAATAAAAATGAAAAATAGAGAAGCCGTTTATTTGACTTCTTGTGTAGTTACCGTTTCAGCAATTGCCACAGGTGTAGCAGTTGTTTGCATATTTTCTTCAACGGCACTTTTTGCAGATCGCTTAGCTATAACACCTAGTTTCGTTACGGGAGTATATGCTCCTCCTGCATAGGTATAGTTACATTTGTTGCATTGCCAAACGCCAACACTAACGCGATGGACTTTGACAAAACCGCATTGTGGGCATCTGTGAGGCTTTTTTAGCTCAGTTATTACTTTTATATAGCGTTTTCTAACTGTAGAACCGTAACGTGCACCTAAGCCACGGGTTGAACCAACTTTCTTCATTTTCGGCAACTTTTTCACCAGTCAAATTTTTTGCGCAGTTCTGCTGCTTTTGCTTGTGCAAGTTGTGAAGCCTCTAAAATCTGTTGCGGTGTGAAATAACCTGAACCACCTTTCTGTACAGCACAAATATTACCTTGTTCGTTGACTGCTATAGAAATTCTTGAATCCATTACCTGTTCTTCTTCGAGCTGCGGGTCAATAACTAGTTGGTTATTGATTTTAACAATTGTGACAGTAATTGGACAACTTTTCATTGGTAGTTTTGTAAAACCTTGTTTGATTTTTAGTTCGCCATTTTTGTAGTCATAGTTAGGCATTTTAGTGTTCATTAGAGCTGCTAAGGCGGCTAAGGCGGACGCATCAATTAAGTTACCGTCATAGTTAAGAACGTATACATCTACGAAGACGACAAATACTTTTTTGCCTGGTTCGATACAGAGTTTTTCTGTATCAATAGCATGTGACTCGCGAAGTCCACGATCAACGATTCTTGCCAGTTCAATGCTATTTTCGTCTGGTGGCCCTGGCTCAAAGCTTGGCGAGGCTAATGGTACAAGTTCAGCGTTTACAGTTTGTACACCATCGTTTGGTGTGTCTGGGAATGGTTCACCAGTTTCAACTTTGACGCCTACCAGTACTTCGGTTTTACCCATACAAATACGTGCTGACCCTTCAGCTTTTTCAATCACACCTTGTTCGATTTTAATTTGGCGATAGTCGTGTAGACCGCGGACGTCTAAACGCTTGCCTTGTTCGATATGTTGACTAATTTGTTTTAGTTTAACTCTTGTAATTAGGGATGACATTACTCTTCTACCTCTGTTTCTCCTTCTACGTCTTTAACAACCA
>JAITMO010000145.1 GCA_031277345.1 Candidatus Bathycorpusculum soli | reverse complement strand
ATGCACAAAACAGTCGTTGGACTGTGTATTAACGTGAAAATCTTCAAAAGACCCCTAACAACATAAACCAATATCGAACACTACCGTCTTTGAACTATATTTGTCTTCTATGTATGTTACGCAGTATGTGACATTTGTAGAAAACTGTAAAAAAACGCTATAAATAAAATAACTGTGAATTAAGGCGCATGTTGAAGCGTATTACGTAACTCGGAAAAGTTTGGGTTGAAACAACCAAAAAATATACTGGAAATACAAGTAAATATCAAAGTGATAGATATCCGAGAAAATCTATAAGGCCCAGAGACACTACAGCGACAACACTCAAAATAAACGTAACATTTGCAACAAGGTTAAACCATTTAGTTTCAAACACGCCAACTAATTTTAAACGTTCGTAAAGCACGATAAAAAAGGATAAACAAAACGTGCCAAACAAGCATCCCCCCACAATATCACTTAACCAGTGAACATTAAGATAAATTCGGTCAAAACTTACAATAGCAGTCATTAATACAAAAAACATTAAAGACATAGTTTTTACGCGATAACTGTTGCACCAGTTTAACCAAACAAAATAAGTCAGTAAACCAATAAAAACAATCACGCACACACTATGGCCACTAGGATAAGAAAAACCTGAACTAAACAACAATTGATTTGCGGGTCTAGCGACAGCAGTAAGAGATTTCAGAATTGCAACAGATACAACACTTCCACCTACGGCCACTATAAGGAGTAAACCCATAGCTTTACGTTTTTTTATAAAAAGAAAAATAGCCATCAACAGAGTCAATATAGATATAGAAGTTGTGTCAAAAACAACAGAAATAATTTTTGCTATAAAAATGGCCACATCAGCGTGAATTGCCACTATCCATAAGTTAACAGCAGTATCAGCTGAGTGAAAACTAGTTCGGAAAAACGAGAATAATGTGAACACAAGTAAAAATACAATACACACAAGCATTGCATTACGGTTTTTACGAGATATCAGGAACATATTCAATTTTTGTCCACAATGAAGTAATTAATCTAACCAGATAAAAAAAGTTTTAGAGCAAATCCTGTTGTTAAACAGGTTTAGTCTAATCGTTTAATTATGTGATACCCAAATTCTGTCTTAACAGGATCAGAAACTTGACCTTTTTCAAGTTGAAACGCAGCGAGTTCAAAAGGTTTTACCATTTGACCTCTTCCAAAAGAGCCAAGATCACCACCTTTTTTACCTGAAGGACATAAAGAAAATTGTTTAGCTATTTCGGAGAATCCGTCACCACGGTCTATGCGTGCCTTTATTGTTTGAGCTTCTGTTAAGGTTTTTACTAGAATATGAGCACAACGCACTTTATCTGGCATAAAATAGTGTTTAGCAAACGTCTACATATAACTTTTTCCCCATGACATGTTCATTAATTCATTTTTCTTCGCTAAAAATAAGGTATTATAGAGTCGTTAGTGAAGCTTACATATAGAATTGCGGACGTAGTTTTTAGGTCAGACAGTGAGGATACATGGAATTTTTAGAAAAATTTTAAATAAGTACGTTACCTAACATAGAGCATGGCTCCCAAAAATAGACATAAGAAACAAATACAAAATAAGGCTAAGTCAACTAAAAGTAAGCCAAAAAAAGTTGGGCATGCATTACTATTAGGTGTTTTTGTTGTAGTTTTAATAACAATTATTGCTGGCGCGTATTTTACAGGTGTCTTTGACTCAAATCCACCTATAGCTGGTGATAAAATTTTGTTGCATACTAGTATGGGTGATATAACAATTCAATTATTTGACGATAAACCGATAACCACTCAGAATTTTTTAAATCTAGTTGATTCAGGGAAATATGATGGCACAATATTCCACCGTGTAATAAAAGATTTTATGATACAAGGCGGAGTGATAAATGAAAATTTGAAACCTATAAAAGATGAAATTGGTTCAAACAATCACAACTATCAATACACAATTTCTATGGCAAAAATGCCGTCTGCTAATTCAGCAACAAGCAGTTTCTTTATAAACACAGTCAATAACAGTAACGCGAACTTTGATGCCACATACACGGCATTTGGAATAGTAATTGAAGGACAAGATGTAGTTGATGCAATAGCAAACGTTCCAGTAGAATATAACCGTGATTTCGATGAGGTAAGTCAACCATCACAAACGATAACACTTATTTCAGCAACAATAATCTCTTAAAATTAATTTTTATTTTTTTCCATATGTCCGTAAATAACATACAAATGTACTGTGTAGATTTTTCGTTGTTTTATTTGGCTCAAGTTTTAACGTTTCTACATTCGTTTAAGATTACAACAAACATAAAAAACTGATACAGCAACTTGATTTTATATTAACGCAAATATTATGTTGGAGTTTATGAGTATCTTTTGTATGCGACCAATATCAAACGAAAAACGCCAAATAATAATCGAAGCAAAAAAAGAAACGAGGCGAACCCGAAAAAACAATACAAAACTGGATAAAAAACATCAGCCAAAACTCCATCACCAAAATATACAAACAATACCAAACAACAGACAACCACAAACCCAAACCCTACCCCGAAAGCAAAAGCAAACCAACCAAACAACAAAACCAACAAATCAAAAACAAAACAAAACAACAACCCGACATAAACCTACTTAGAGTTAATAGATGAACTAGACCTAAACTTAACAGAAAGCAGACTTTCACGTCATCTCAAAAAAATGGAGTTAACCTTTAAAAAAAAAGACGCTTCATGCAAATGGGTAAAAAGGAGTCGATGTAATCAAAGAATGACTTGATTGGAAAGAACTATAAAAACCAAGGTCAGTCAATTTGTGTTTCTTGATGAGGTCAGTATTGATTTGGTTATGGCTTGTCTTTGATTGGGTGATAAGCATGGTGGGTGGAGGGTTATGTTTCTGTTGTATGTTTTGATTGTGATTTTGTTTTTGTTATGGTGTGTTTATTTGGGGTGAATGCTTGTGATGTTTAGGGGTGTTTTGAGTGGGTGTTTTTTGTTTTGTATGTAGGGTGTGTTTTGGTTTCTGTTTTGGATGTTGGGGTGTGGTGTTGTTTGATGATTTGTCTTTTCGTAAGGTGGAGGGTGTTTTGGATTCTGTTTTTGGGTGTGGTGTTTTTGTTTGGTTTTTGTTGGTGTATTTTCTTGATTTGAATTCTGTTGAGTTTTTGTGGTCGAAGGTGAAAGCGGTTTTGAGAAAACTAAGGATAGAATTTTTGAAGAGCTGTAAAAGGCTCTAAAAATCGCTTTAAATGCAGTTACTCTTAGCGATATTAAAAACTGGTTCAAACATGACGGATATGCATCAATATGATTTCAAGTTGCGATAAAAACAATACACACCACAAACCGTGTATGCTACTTATGGATACATTTCTTTTTTTAAAAAAAAAACAGTTTATTTACAGATCAGTCAAAACATAGAAGAAGAAAAACATATGTAATGAACTGTTTTTGTTGCTATGAATTAAAATGGTATTAAGGGGGTATGATGCCCATGCGACTGCATTCTTCTTTCAGACTGTCTCTGATTTGTTTGAAGTTTAAACGTTTTTGTACGTATTCCTCGCCGTCAATTTTTTCTGTACGAAAGTCGCTATCTAATTGGGTTAATTGGGCATTAATTTCCATGATGCGCGCTTTGATTTGGTCTATGTATGAAGTGGCTTTTTCCTGTCCAATTACTTCAGATGGAGCGAGTGCAGATTTTATAATACCGTCTTCAATTCGCAGAATTCGGGTGGATACGCGTGCAATGCTTGGGTCGTGTGTAACCATAATGATTGTTTTTCCTAGTTCCTGGTTAATTTTGACGAGGTAATCTGCGATAAGTCGAGCGTTGGCAGTGTCTAATTCGCCAGTTGGTTCATCAGCTAGAATAACTGGAGCATCGTTTGCTATGGCGGATGCTATGGCGATACGTTGTTGTTCGCCACCGCTGAGTTCTTCAGGTTTATGGTTGGCCCGACCTTCTAGTCCAACAGTTTTTAAGAGCTCTTGCACGCGTTGTTTGCGGTCGGTTTGTTTAACACCGGAGGCTACCATAGAGAATTCAACGTTTTCTTGTGCGGTAAGTGTAGGAATTAGGTTGAGGTTTTGGAAAATGTGTCCTACCATGTTTCTGCGATAGTCAACGAGTTGACGTACTGAGAGGTCAGTGACGATTTTATCGCCTACTGTAACGGTGCCGGCAGTGGCTTTGTCAAGTCCTCCAATGATGTTTAGGAGTGTAGATTTACCACTTCCACTAGGACCTATAATAGAGACAAGTTCGCCTGCAGATATTTCAAGGTTTAAGCCTCTTAGGGCTTGCACTTCGATTTTTCCAGTGTGGTGGATTTTTATTAAATCTTTTACTTTTATGTTTAGTCCACTCATCTTGTTCTAACCATCTTTTCTAGTTTTGTAACATATTGGCTGGTCATAATCAGAATTGCACCTATTGTTGAAGCGTATATAAGGGTAACATACGTTCCGATAACTGCTACAGCATTTGGGGGGAATATTAGACGATGAAGTACAATGCTGTATGTGGAAATTGCCGTGTTAGATGTAACTATGTTGCCGTAGCCTATAATTAAGCCAACTATTATACCCAAGATTACTGCAAATGTTATAATTGCCAAGGTTTCTAGAAGAAACATCCAGACAAGCTGGCGATATGATAGTCCGCGCACACTCATTAAGGTGGCTTCGCGACTACGTTCTTTTAAGCTAACTATAGCTATCAAAGCTGTGCCTACGGATGCTGACAGTACTGCAAATATGAGACCAAAGTTTTGCAGGTCTAAAATTTGTAGTTCATTGTAGGTGTTCAGGTTGTTCATTTCGGTTGAAAGTTGCCATTGTTCATCGAAGGAGACAACATTGTATATTTCTAGGTGAAGGTCTCGGATCTGGTTTGCAATTGCTATACCGTCAACACCTGGTTCAAGACTGAGGAGAATATTAGCACTCATAGAGGGTTCTAGAGGGTATAAGTCACTACCGGCAGTTAAGTTGAAGAGGCCACTTGGTACATATGATGAGAAGATACTTCCATCTGAGATAGCGTTATCGGGTCGTTCGTTACCAAAGAAACCTACTATTTTTAGCTGTCGTGGGCATGAATTGAAATTTATGGTTATTTGATCACCGATTTTAAGATCATATTTTTGCGCGGTGTTTCGGTCAAGTATTATTGTATTGCTATTTGCTGTTAAGTCGGAAAGCATTTGGTCTAAGCTAGGTCCACCAGTAAACCAACTGTCTTCATAATAGGCAGAAGCAGCCCATTTAGCAGGTTCTATAATTTGTATAGACAAATATGAATACCTATTATTTATTGAAGAAGTAGTGAGTGATCTTTCTATGCTGGCATTACGGATACCTGGAATAAGCTGTGCAATATTATCAAAAAGTTCTTGACTTCTAGAAGCGTTAACTACAGTTACTTTTATGTCTGCACCGACTTGACGGTGGACATCTCGTTCGATAAAATCTTCCTGGCTAGCTATCTGCACGGTGACTTGAACACTGAGTCCTACAATTAGAGCAACCAAAAATGCAACTGCAGCTAACCGTTCAGGATTTCGCCTAACATTTCTTGCCGCTAAAGCACCCAATTCACCCATAACTGAAGAAATCTTTGTCGCTACTGTCTGAAACTTGGTTGAGTCACGTATGAGAAGTGCTGTAAAACCCCAGAAAAACAGTAAAGGACCAAAATAAGTCATTATAGAATCAAAAATATTTATACCGTTTGAGATATAAGTTAGAAATAGGTTTCCATAGGAGTAATTCCATTGATATAATAATTGTGAAACGTTTACACCTAGCATGAAGATAACAATTTTATAACTTCCCAAGATGAGAGCAATTATTGGAAATATTTTACGTGTTCGGTTACGTGGAGGCATATAATTGCGGAGTGCATCAACTGCAGGTATCCGTGAGGCTTTACGAGAAGACCAATACACTGAAGTGATGGATAAAATAATAGCAAAAATCATGGTAGCTATTATAATTGTTGGGTTTAACATTGTTGAGCTAAAAAGCTTGTGTAAATCAACTGTACCAGCATAATATTGATTTAAAATCAAACCTCCAATTATACCTAGAAATCCACCAAGCGTGCCTATTACAAAAGCTTCACCTAAAAATATCCGTTGAATTTGACCGCTGGAAAGCCCCTTTGTTGAAAGCAGACCAATTTCTCGCCTGCGAATATTAAAAGATACTGCAGAAACAGTATGACCCAAATACCAAGCAGCAAAAAATATTGGTAAAGAAACTAGCATGAAATTAAGTAATATATTTTGAAATCCGTAGTTATAACTTTCAAGTGTTGAACCAAGCATGTTGTTGACATACCCGTAAGAATAATACTTGCCAAGAACATGGCTTTGGATGTTATCAGCTATCTGTCGTATTTTAGTAACTGATGCCTCTATGTTATAAGTGCTGATAAGATTTTGTCGATCAACATCAATACAATACGTCACTGGAACAGTACTACTGTCTAATGTACGGCTCCACAAATTCATAAGTGTACTATCCCAACCAATAATGATCAGATCATCCCGAAAACCAGAAGAACTATAAGAGCTAACGCTACCATCACCAAGGGCTATCCAATTCACACCAACACTATAGGAGTAACCAACGTCAGTTAAATTTGCAAAACCAGCTACCGTAAAATTAGCATCAAAACTTGTTGAGTTACCATATTTCGGCTGTGGAAAATCGATTCGAACAACAATAGTATCATTAACAGCCACTTTACCTGCTAGCTGAGTACCAGGAACTATGTAAACAACATTTTTAGGTATTCCATCAACAGGCTTGTTTAGCCATTCATCATACACTCTGGAAGAATTAGGAAAACTTACCATCTGCACAGAAGTAGTAGAGACATCACCATCAACATCAGTAAAACTTATTGGAACACGCCAGTATCGAGCCACAGTATCAACAGATTTAACACCGTCAATATCCAATATATCCCCCATAACACGTGGCATATTCGTTCTATTGAAATCTGCGGAAAAAGTCATATCAGTTGTGATAGAACTAAGTTGCTTATCAAGCGACTGAGTTATATTTACATCCATCTTAACACCCACACCAGCAAAAAACGTTGCCGCCAAAGCCACACCTATCAAAAGAACCGCAAAAAGTCTCCAATCACGAAACACTCGTTTTACTGGATACATTACAGGCACTAGATTACTTCCCACTCAACTCAAGTGCACAAACCTTTTTAAAGTTTACGCACAGACTCGTTAACAGGTAAACACACTAAAAATTGCAAAAGCAAAACTATAAACGAGTATGTTCTATATAGTAATTACCGTACACTTTTAGTTTTAAAAACGGCTAAATAATAACTGACTATTTGGTGAAATGGATTTGATAATTCCACGAGCCAAAAGGCGGAATTTTTTCCATAAAAATGCCTCAAAATCATCATCAGAAACTTTTTGCAAGCTGATATTCCGGTATAGTCAATGATACAAATCACTTTAAGTCCAGCATTTGTACGAGTAGAACTATCAAATCAACAGGCGGTTTAGACATCAAGATAGTTGGTGCGGTCGCCGGGATTTGAACCCGGGATCATTAGCTTGGAAGGCTAAAGTCCTAAACCAGACTAGACGACAACCGCTCACAAGTAGAGAGCAAATCACATGCTCAACACTTAGGCAGACAATATCGTGTGAGTTTTTAATAAAGTTTTCAGAACAGTAAATTAATTATTGCACGCAAGGTCAAGTGACAATAGGTGAACCTAAAAAATGCAGTGTATGTCTTTATCTGCTGTAGTTTCTTGTTTTTTAAGGGAATGATATATCTTGGACAAAACTATGTCATTATCCAAGTCAGAGTGAAAGAGTTATGTGTCCAGAAATGCATAAAGTGTCAGGCAGCAGTAAAGTTTTAACTAAAGATGCGAAGCAAATGGTTAATGGTCCGTACTACTGTCCAAAATGCAGAAAAGAGGTATTACAAATTTTAGGAAATGTAGACAAAAAAGAAGTTTATGCTATATGCAAATGTGGGGTAAACCAACAATTAACTTATGCGCCCGTTTTTCAACCAATCGATTATTATAACAAGTTTCGAGATATCTGGAAAAAACAAACCTACGGTATAATCAAACGTTAACCCACAATTTATGCAAACTATCTCTAAAAACATTAAATGCCATCGGTGACTAGGGCAATCGCTTAAAGGACCGTAACATAAATGAGAAGAAAATTAACACAAATTAGTGATACAATAGCCTCAGAGGAGGCAAGAATATGAAAACATTGTATCACTACAATAACAAAAC
>JAITMO010000143.1 GCA_031277345.1 Candidatus Bathycorpusculum soli | reverse complement strand
CGCCTGCCCCCTGTGGAACTCTATTTAAATGTTGCTTTAATACTTCAACGACAATTTCGTCTGGTACCAATGCGCCTTTTTCTACATAACTTTGTACTCTTTTACCTAACTCTGAGTTTTCTTTTACCTGCGCACGGAAAATATCTCCCATGGCAATAACTTCGACACCAAGGTTGGCCTTAAGTCTAGTTGAATACGTGCCTTTACCTGCGCCTGGTGCTCCAAAGATGATAGCTTTCACTTTAACTTTCTCCGATGGCTACTCATCTTGATTAAACCTTAATAATTAAATTTATTGCGTGTTGTGCGCGTTTTTATGGAAACCTTTATGCATAATTGTCCTCACTTAACGCAAAAAGAGGGTTAAGTTTGCACACTAAACGAATTGGAAAAAGCCTCTACTTAATTGATCTTGAACCAGGTGGATACAAAAATTTCATAGGAAGCTACGTAATAAAAACTGCCCAAAAGACTATTCTAATAGAATCAGGGCCAACAAACTCTATACCCGCTTTACTTCATGGTTTAGATGAATTAAAAATAAACCCTGAATTAATTGATACTGTTGCAATTACACATATCCATCTCGACCACGGCGGAGGTGCAGGAACACTGCTTAAGTATTTACCTAACGCCAAAGTTCTCGTCCACCCAAAAGGTGCTCCGCATATAATTGACCCTGAAAAACTCTGGAGATCATCTCAATCCGTTCTTGGTTTTGTAAGTGATATATTCGGAAAACCCGAACCCATACCAGAAAATCGTATAGTCTCTATGATCGAAGGTACAATAAGTCTTGGTAATGTCGATGGTGATGATGCAAAATTAACAATCTTTGAGACACCGGGTCATGCTTCACATAATCTAAGTTTCCACGAAAGCTTCAACAACGGTATATTCATAGGTGATGCCGTTGGTACCTATTTCCCTGACTTCAGTACAGTATCGCCAACTACCCCTCCACCATTTTATCTCGATGCTTCTCTTGCATCGTTAGATAAACTCATCAATTACTGTCCTTCACTGTTATATTACACTCACTTTGGAAAAGCAAATGATGCCATTAGACGTTTACGTGGCTACAAAGCACAATTATTAATGTGGGATAAAATAGTTCAAGATGCAGTAAAACGTAATCAGACATTAGAGCAAATAACCGATCTTGTTTTCACAGAAGACCCTGCAATGAGTGAGCTCTCAACCTTTTTACGAGAACACAAAATTTATGCTAAAACAGCTGTAGAAAATAGCATTTATGGATTTGTAGAGTACGCTAAAAAAGCACAGAGTAAATCGCGTTCCTAAACGTTTTATAGTACCTCTTTCTTTTCTGTGTAGCTGGTGAAATTTTTTGGGCGAGAATGAAGAACGAGTAGCTCCAGAACGTGTTCCTCTGGAAAAAGTTACTGATTATATTTGGAAAATTCCACAGTACAAAGATGATATGCATGTTCCAGGTATGATTTTTGCTAATCAGGCTTTACTGGAAAAAATGAAAACAGATCGAACACTTTGGCAATGTGCTAATGTTGCGCAATTACCCGGTGTATACAAACATGCAATCGTTTTACCTGATGGACATGAAGGTTATGGTTTTCCAATAGGTGGAGTCGCGGCAACTGATTATGATGAAGGCGTGATAAGTCCTGGTGGTGTCGGTTATGACATTAACTGCGGTGTTAGACTCTTATCCTCAAATCTTATCGAGCAGGATATACGTCCACATTTACAAGTTCTGGCCGAAACCATTTTTCGCAACATCCCATCAGGATTAGGTAGTCGTCGAAAAGATCTAACAATAAGCAACAGTGATCTTGATCGTTTAACTGTCGAAGGTGTGGATTTTTTAATAGAACGTGGTTTAGGCTGGAAAGAAGACGCTGAGCATTGTGAAGAACAAGGTTGTATGACAAATGCTAATCCCGATATGGTTTCCAAAACAGCAAAAAGTCGTGGATTAACACAAATTGGTACTTTAGGTTCAGGAAACCATTTTCTTGAAATACAAAAGGTCGATAAAATTTTTAATCCAAAAACTGCAAAAACTTTTGGTATAACCCATGAAAGTCAAGTCATGGTTATGATCCACTGCGGTTCCCGAGGTTATGGACATCAAGTTTGCTCAGACTACCTGCGCGTTATGGAACACGCTATCAAAAAATATAATATAACTGTACCTGACAGAGAGTTAGCATGCGCGCCTGGAACAAGTCTTGAAGCCCATAACTATTACCAAGCAATGGCGTGTGCTGTAAATTATGCCTTTGTCAACCGTCAAGCCATTATGCATTGGGTACGCCAAAGTTTTCAGCATGTGCTAAAACAGGACTCAGAAAAACTTGGTTTAAAACTTGTTTATGATGTTGCTCACAATATTGCAAAAGTTGAAAATCATGAGGTTGACGGCAAAAACAAGAAAGTTTGGGTTCACCGTAAGGGTGCAACTCGCGCTTTTCCATCTGGACATCCAGATGTACCCACAGATTACCGAAACGAAGGGCAACCAGTACTTATTCCTGGCAGCATGGGAACAAGCTCTTGGGTTCTAGTTGGTAGCCAAAAAGCTATGGATTTAACTTTTGGTTCCACCGCTCATGGTGCTGGGCGTTTGATGAGTCGTTCTGTAGCTAAACACAAGTATTGGGGTGGAGAGATTAAAACAAATCTTGAAAAATCTGGCATACTTGTTCGAGCAGCAAACTCAATGGTGCTAGCTGAAGAAGCTGACCAAGTATACAAAAACGTTGATATAGTTGTAGATGTTAGTGACAAAGTTGGTATAGCAACTAAAGTTGCTCGACTTGTACCCATCTCCGTTATCAAAGGCTAAATAGCCTTCTTCCCTTTTTATTTGTTTTAGACTTAACTGTTTTACGCGTTTGATGTAAAAACCATATTTAATGCAGCTTCAAGTCACCGATAGGGCAATCGCTTAAAGGACCGTAACATAAATGAGAAGAAAATTAACACAAATTAGTGATACAATAGCCTCAGAGGAGGCAAGAATATGAAAACATTGTATCACTACAATAACAAAAC
>JAITMO010000099.1 GCA_031277345.1 Candidatus Bathycorpusculum soli | reverse complement strand
TAAGGGTTTATTTGGACTGTTTTTACAAGAAATGGATTTACACTCTTTATCTGATTAAACACTCTCATACCTGTGGCTCCAAAGTTTTGTTTAACTACACAAGAGGTTTGCAACATAATCAAATATCAACAGTGATACATGTGAAAGAGTTTATAACGAAGAGTTACCATGTCACAAGCTCCTGATGCTAAATAAATGTACGTGTGGCTAACATAAAAAGGTACCTATAATAAAAAATTGAGAATTAATTTAGAAAGGATACATCATGTCTATGGCTTTGTTTACACTAAAACAAACAAAGCTCATAAAGCAAGCTTCCATTGAAGTGCAACGAAAAAACGTCATGACCCGGGAGGTTTTTTCATAGAAACAGCTTAGAGGTATACATTTGTTTGTAGCGTGGAACAATAGTTTTTATGAAGCTAACTAAACTAATGATGATGTCTAAAAATGTTCCACGCAATATCACAAGGTTTAGCTTTTGCTCGTGTCAAAAACTTTTATAAAACAAGCAAGTTCAGCCCAAGCCTCCCAACTATTCAACAAATACTAAATTAAACTAGCAACACACAATTACCAACACTGAGAAACAGCAAAAACACAAAATGTTTCTTTTTTTATAACACTTTTGCAGAATAAACATTTCTTTTTAAATTAGTATTTTGTATTTGCATCTTTGAGGATGTACAAAATTTTAGAAAGTAAATAGAATTTGATAGATACCTTAATAACACACTTAAAACTTATGTATTATTGGAGTTAAAGAAGGTTATTGGAGTGGTGTTTGGTATGAAGAATTGTATTTCCTGTAATATGCCTCTTAATGGTGAGTTGGATTTTGCGTTGCGCGGTGAAGTTAAAGAGTATTGTATTTATTGTTCTCGTGCAGATGGGTCTATGAAGTCTTTTGATGAGGCAAAAGAGAGTATGATAAAATATGTTATTAAAACACATGATTTAACTCCTAAGGAAGCAGAAAAAGGTGTGTTGATTGTAATGAAAAAGCTTCCAGCATGGAAAAATAACTTTACATAAAAATCAAAACATAAAATATGTTTAACTTTATTTTTTCTTTTCTTCTTTTTTGATGCTATATTTCTGTTTTCACCACTACCGCTAGACGGTGTTGGGATTTTAGGCAGTTCGATTTTATCTATTATAGCAGGCAGGTTTGCTAGATTACTAACATAAATCCCACTTTAATAGCCACTACACAACCACATTAAACAATTAACAACCTAAACTCCGCAAAAATTGAAGACCTACAATAAAACAAACCAAAAAATCCGCTAAAAACAACAAACAACCCCACACAAACCCTTTCAAGCAGGTACACAATTATACACCTACAAGAAGAATACAACAAATAACACTATACACAAAACACAAAGTAAACCTACCCAAAAAAGGAATCATATCACCAAAACAGGAAAACACCCATACGTCTACCACGTCGACACAACATACAGAAACAAAAAAGGCACACCCACACACACACAAAACGCTCAATCGGCAAACTATGCAACACCACAGGCAAACTAATACCAAACAAAAACTATTACAAAATCTACAACAAAAACCCAAACAACACAACAACAAACCAAACCAGCTACGGCCAAATACGCAACATAGGCGTTATCGCCACAACACAAGCAATATACAACAACCTTGGCATCACAAAAATCATCGGCAAAAATCGATACCAAAAAATCCAAACAACCACCGCATACATGCTAACCGAAGGCAACACAATGCAATACATCAACGACTTTTGCGACAACACACAATTCAACAACCCATTAACAAACCAAACAGTATCTAAACTATTTGCCTCACTAACAAACCACGAACGCATGTCCTTCTTTAAAGAATGGATAAAAATAGCCATCCAAAAAGAATACCTTGCCTATGATGTAACATCTTTTTCAACCTACGCAAAAAACATTGACGATACTGAAATTGGCTACAACCGCGACGGTGAATCATTACCTCAAATCAACCTAGCCCTATACATGGGACAAAAAACACAATTACCATTTTTATGTCACTTACAATGGTTCTATAATTGATAAATCCCATCTACAGTATATGATGGCGTATAATGCAGAGTTAGGTGTAGAGAATGTATGTTTTGTTATGGTAGGGGGTTTGCGTCAACTGCTAATGCAGAGTTTATGCAGTCTAAGAATTATTCATTTATATTTGGAGCAGAGTTAAAGCTTAAAGCGATACAGCAGAGTTTTGTTGAAAATAAGAATCTGTATTCAGTAAAGTTTTAACAGGAAATCACATATAACATAGCAAGGTGATCAAAATGACATATACAACAGATTTAACAGATACACAATGGAAACTAATTGAAGAATTTTTTACAGTTACAAAAGGTAAAAATTTACAGCAGCACAACAAAAGAGACCTCGTAAACGCAGTACTATACCGCAACAAAGCAGGATGCCAATGGAGACTACTGCCAAGTGATTTTCCAAACTATGCTACAGTATGGTCATTTTACCGACGCGCTGTCAAAAAAGGTGTTTGGGAAAAAGCAATGGATAAAATGGTCCAAAAAGTACGTGTTGATGCACAAATCGTGCACCAGAGCCAAGCTATTGTTTGATAGATTCCCAAAGTGCAAAAACAGCAAATAAAAATGAAAATCGTGGTTTTGATGGCGAGTAAAAAGTTAAGGGTCGTAAAAGACACATAGTAACAGATGTTATGGGGAATTTGCTTGCTGTAAAAGTTTATGCGGCAAATATTCATGATACAATGAGTGGGTGTCATGTTTATCAGGCTGCTAAAAGCAAGTATTTGTCAATTAGGGGTGGGTGTGGTGATGCGGGTTATCGTGGTGTGTTTGTAGAGTTTGTTAGGGTGAAGTATGGGGAGTTGGTGGTTATTTCTGAAAAAATACTGTCAAAGGTGTGGCAGGTTTTGCCTTGGCGGTGGTGTGTTGAGTGGATTTTTGTGTGGGCGATTTGGTCTTGTATTTTGTCAAAGGATTATGCGATTAAATCTGTTTATGAAGAAAACGATTTTATAATCTCTCATTTACATACCTTGTTAAGACGTTACTGAATACAGGTTCTAAGTGTAGAGTTTTGTGTGCTCAAAATTATGTTATAAGTGAGAGGGTTTATGGTTTGGCTGTTAAGGGTGTGTTTTATGGTGTTGAGGCTTTTTTGCATATATTTTTTGACCCTGTTGTTGTTGCGAGGCAGACGGTTGATTTTTTTCAAAGGCTTGTTGTTTTGGAGGGTGAGTTGTCTTGGTTAAGAGTGTTAAGTGATGTGCAGATGAGGAGGTGGTATTCAAAGTATTTTGTTATAACGCAGGTGGGGGATGGTTTTGTTTTTGAGCGTGATAATGTGGCGATTGATGGTGTTTGTGGGTGGTTTGGGTATTTTTTTGTTCTTACAAATAAGGCGGATTTGTCGTCTGGGGAGGTTGTGTCGGTTTATCGGAGGCGTGATGTTTTGGAGAAGGGGTTTGATGAGCTTAAGAATGGGCTTGATTTTGGTCGTTTGCGGGTGCATTGTTTGGAGACTTTGGATGGGGAGTTGTTTTGTTGGGTTTTTGAGTCTTGTTTGTCGTTTGTATATGCAAAATAGGCTTTGTGATTTTATGTCTCAACATAGTTTTTCTAATGAGCGGGTTAGTTGTGAGTGGTCGAAGATTAGGGTTATTGAAGTGGGGGGTTTGAGACGTTTGTTAAATCCTCTTACAAAGCTGCAAAAAGATATTTTGAGTATTCTAAATATTAAACCAGATTTTATTGAGGAATACGTGAACACTTTAAATTTGTAGGTCTACAAAATTAGGGAGTTTAGGTTAGCAAACAACCTCAAAAAAACAAGCCATAAAACGACCAAACAAAAACAAAACAAACCCTAAAAAACCACAACCCTAAACCAAAAACAAACCCCCACACACAAACAAACCGCCCAACCAAAACCACAAAACAACAAAAACCAACAAACACAAAAAAAAAGAGTAAAAATATCTATTATTTAGCTGCATGATGGTTTCTATGTGGGAATTGTAGGTTGGTTTAGTTTATATGATTTGTTCTTATCTATTATTAATAGGCTTTAGTTGTGGCAACTTTTTTTTCAGCAACTATTAAAACTTTATTTCTATTTTTATTTATTTTCCTACGATACATAATAATGCTTAACGCCAAAACTATAACAACAACACACACAGCAGCAACAACCATAGCTTCCAAATCTATACGCTGAGACACACGCTGCTCA
>JAITMO010000199.1 GCA_031277345.1 Candidatus Bathycorpusculum soli | reverse complement strand
TTCAGGTTCATTGGGTCGATAACCATCAGTTATCCTCTCAGCTGAATTATGCTTCAGCTCCCCATACACATGTTAAGCACCTACTATATTGTCATGCTATTTTAGTTTTTCGAATTTTTAAGACTTTGTTTCTCTTAAAGTATTGTTACTTGTTTACTTTATTACGTCAAACGCATGAATGGTGCTTTTTGTAGTATTTGGTACTTTTTGACGTTTTTTTGCTCTAAATATTTGATTTTTTCATAAAGAATAACTAATTTTAAATCCTCAATCAAACTTTGCATTTGTAAACATTATTTCGGATTTAATTTTGTGTGTTTGACGTGTTTACTTTATCTTGTTTTTGTGTCAACTATTCGAAAATTATTTATTAAAATTGTAAAATGCAAGTTTATGTATTAGCGTATTTATTTATTGTTATTGTGTTACTGAGTGGTACCAGCTGATGATGTATTCGGGTAGTATTAGTCCACGTTGTGCTATGCGTTCAGCTAGTTTTACTGGTAGAGGGCTTAGAACGAAGGCGGCACGTGTGTAGAATCGTCGTGGGGTGCTGGGTTTTGCTTCTTCGTTTAGGATGATTTTTAGATCTGCTTTTTTTGATAGAGTAGAGTTTTTGTTGCCTGTTATTGCAAATACTGTGCCAGAGAATTTTTTGATTACGTCTGCCCATATGATGACCGGTGGGGTTTCGCCGCTGTAGGATATTAGAATTTCTATGTCACCTGCTCTTGGATGGGGTGTATTTACGCCTCGGGTGATGTAGACGTTGTCTCCAAAGAAACTTTTTATGTGGAATAGTCGTACGCCTGTCATTTTGGCTATTTCGTTACCGGTGCCTTTTCCGCCTAGAAATATGTTGGTGCGTTTTTCCATTAGGTCAACGAGTTGGTTGTAGGTGTCGCTGTTGATGTTTGAGTCTATCATTTCGCCTATTTTTTGGAATTCTTCATTGCATATGTTGTAAATATCGTCAACTTCTAGGTTGCGGAATATGGCTTCAATGGTGCTGTTTAATAGTTGGAGTGTTCCTAATTCAAATATGTCGCCCATCATGCCTGTTTCGCTGTATTCTGTTGAGGGCTTGGATTTTCCTCGTCCTTTTAGGAGGAGTGTTGTGCCGTGTTTGTTTGTGATGTTTGCCATGGGTGAGTTATATGTTGAGGTGAGTAAGCCCATGGAGAATTTGGTTGATTTTTTTTCTTCAATATATCTGTCTAGGTCTTGCGCCATGACTAGGGGGTCATCGCTGTATCCGCTTCCTGAATTCATGAGAAGTAGGATTTTTTTGTAGCGTCTCTCTAGGTCAGAGGCTGCGTCATACATGTTGCGGCCTGGAAATCCGGGGTCATCTGGGGTTAGTATGACTTTATTTCTCCATCCAACTTGGCTAAGTGCTATTTGACTCATGGCAGCGTTTAGGGAATATAGTGATCTGCCTGATCCTCCGCATATGACGCAGTCAGCAGCTTTTATGTCTTCAAAAAGGCTGGAGAGTTCTTTACGTTTTACATTCATAACGTTTTCTTGAATTTTGTTAACGTATCCTATGCTGCTGATTTTGCTTTTTATGGCAACGACAACCTCAGCTTATGCGTATGCTTGATTGCTTATATTATTCTTGTGCCTGCAAAAATAGAAACAATATAGCAACTGTGTTTTTTGTTGTCGTGTGGTTAGAGCGTTTTTCGGTATCTGTTGGTGTTGATGTAAGTTTTGAGTATAAATTTATGTGTTCTTTTGTTTGTTAATTGGTTTTTGTTGTTGCAATCACAAAAATAATTGTCGCTACTACGACCACCAAAAGTAAAATTGCTATATACATTAACACAAGTTTATACTGGTTTTTGTCGTTAATGTTTGTATTGAGTAGTAGTGCTTATATTATATTGTTAAACTATACCCTATTGGTATATTCTGATGGTTGTCCTATTTGATGTAATTGAAAAGCCTCAACTTTACGATCCAATATTGCTTGAGGGATTGCCTGGTATTGGTTTTGTAGCTAGCATTGCCTCTTTACACTTAATTACTGAATTAAGAGCTAAACGGTTTGCTCATATAACTTCTTCAAGTTTTCATGACTTTGCAGTAACTGCTCCTGATGGTAGTGTGTGTTCTCCTATAAATGAGCTCTACTATGTTAAACGAGGTGCTGGTGAGCGTGACTTAATTATATGGTATGGTAATACTCAAGCATTGTCAATTACTGGTCAATATGAATTATGTGGCAAAGTGCTAGATTTTGTACAAGAATTAGGCTGTAAATATGTTATTTCCATTGGAGGATTTAAAAAAGATGAAGTCCAACCTGTACCTGGAATCTATAGCACCGCAACAGATCCTAATACAATGGAGACTGTTCTAAATCTTGGCACTAAAGTAATGATTGGAAATGTTTTTGGCATTGCAGGCATAAGCATTGGCCTTGCAAAACTACGTAGTATGCACGGTTTTTCTTTACTTATCGACACCCTTGGAGTGGACCCTGATGTTAACGCTGCACGATATGCCCTGTTAACTATATGCAAGTTTCTAAATTTTAAAGTTAACCTTGATAATATTGGACAAACAGGCAACGAAATTAAACGCACACTCGAATTGATTGGCTTAATTAAAAATATTTCAGAAGAAAAGAAAAAGGAGGTGCAGCAATTACGCTGGTTCATCTAATATTTACTTACGATTTTGTTTCGCTAACAAATTGTTCGTAGACTCTTTGCACTCTCTCGGCAGCTGGCCCGGAACCTTCAGCGATACCACGGTCAGTTAACTTTACTTTATCCATCACCCAAATGAATCCATTATCTTCATAAAGTTTTACCATTCTAGGAAACACTTTTTCTAGTCTTTGTGCGAGAGCTTTAAGATCAAACGATTTTTCTGCTGTAGAAATCTGTACAACAGAGTTGCCATTAAGAAACACGCGGCTCAATGTTTCCCCGTTTTCTTCTTTTGCATCTGCTAAGGCTAGACTTAAATTATCTGGGTTAATACCGATTAGAGTGCCTGTAAACTTTTTACCACTAACTGTTGTTACCGCAACGATTTTCTCTGTTAATGCTGCAATTTCCGTAAAATACTTTCTTTGTGATACAGACACACTTATCTCTCCATACCTACAAAATTACATATCAACTATTTATATTTAAGCAACAACAAATCAACAACCTATCGAAAACAAACACAAAAACCCAAACAGACACTAAACAATTTCCAATTTATCTATTGTCTAATAATAATACTAAAGAAACAAACAAAAAAGACGCAGAACAAAAACTATTACTCACCTGCCTTGCGGGTGTATATACTAAGACAACGAATGGATACTAACACAAATAAACGTCTGCCATTCCACCACCGCAAAAGAACAATAAAAAACCCTGCAGACTAAAAGCCTAATGCGTAAGACCATTAAATCATAAATCATAAACCAACATGTTGCCTATCTTTCCATAAACCATATAACCTGCCACATGTATGCCTAACTCTTATTATGACCACTCAAGAAAACATACAGCAAAAGCCACAAAGCACCAAAAAACGTTTTCTCAAAATCTTTCTACAAGTGGTCGCTATGGTTGTAATGTTTGCTGCCTTACTTTTGTATGTTGGCGTGGGCGATTTATACGAAGCATTGTTGTCTATTAAAGTTGAATATTTAGCTCTTGCATTTCTGATGTATCTTGGAATAAATATGCTCTTTGCCTTCCGGTTGCAAAGAGTCTTAAGCAAAGCTAACATAAAAACCTCCTTTGGCAGAACTTTACTTGCTCAATATGCAGGTATGCTAACAAGTGATGTCACTCCAGGACGCTCAGGTTACATATTAACCCCTGTTTATCTGCAAGATCAAAATGTTCCCAAATCAAGATCATTATCATCCATTTTAGGTATACAAACAATCGAATTTCTCATAAAGGTAGCAGGTGGTATTGGTGCTGTATTTTACTTAATTAGATATGTTCCAACAGCAATATGGACTGAAATTTTTCCACAAACAATTGCAGGTATAAACGTGGGTATAATAGTTGCCATTTTAGGTATTGGTTTAATGCTTCTTGGTGCTATAGTACTAGCACTCTTCACTTGGTCAAAAAAGGCTCTAATAGTTTTCACAAAAATCGCAAACATCCGGTTCTTAAAACGCTTCACAGGCGGATTAATAGGTAAACTTGAAGAATTCAAAGACAGCGCACACAACACCCAAAGTGCCATCCCCGAAATATTGGTTATAACATTAATATGCTGGCTCTTAAAAGGCTTTGAATGGTGGTTTTTAGGCATAGCCTTAGGCTTAAATGTGCCTTGGATAGTATTCTTCCTAATACACCCACTAGTTACAGCACTTGCATTTGTGCCTATAACCCCTGCTGGTGCGGGTGTACAAGAATTCGGCATCATAGGTATACTAGGCTTACTAGGTGTTCCACTTTTTACGGCAGGCGCATTTGCTCTTATTGCCCGTGGCCTATTAATAATAGAAGACCTGATAGGCTTACCACAAATCGTAAAATCAGCTAGCTTTCTCTTTACTAAAAAAACCCAAACAACAGAAACCACAACAACATAACTCTAACGTTACGATAAAATGTGGTTCATTTTTCTATATTTCGCGTTTTTGGTTGTGTCATAAAGTATTTTAGTGTGTGAGTGTTTGATTATTATCAGTCAGGTCAGCATTTATATGACAACTAGGATTATGAAAATAGTATGTCCATTTTGTAGTAGCGACAAAACCTCAAAAAACGAACACACCAAAACCAAAAAACAAGTCCACAACTACAAATAATCCCAATGCAATCATTACAATTTCATAGAACAATACACAAACAAAATCTACCTACCAAAAGTCCACAACCAAGTACTAAAAATGGCCGTAAACGGCACAGGTACACGCGCCACAGGACGCATACTAGGCATCTCTAAAGACACCGTAACAGCTATTTTTTAAAAAAACAAAAGACTGGCCCTGGCAAGTAAACTATAACTACATACGCACCCTAAAAGACCAGAACATTGAGATAAAAATTGCTTCCCTCCAACCAAGTCATAATCGCAGAAGCATAATTCGACGAAGTGGTCCTTTGTTTCAGATAAGACGCATCAATGCTGGCTCTGGTGGGCCATAGATCACAATACTAGAGTTCCGTTAGCGTATTGTTTTGGTACACGGGAGCACAAGCGTCTTGATGAGTTACGGG
>JAITMO010000135.1 GCA_031277345.1 Candidatus Bathycorpusculum soli | reverse complement strand
AGTTGTAGCAATAGATGGTTTAGTAGAGGGTTATAAAATTTATATGGTTTTGTTTTTGTGTTTTGTGTTGAGGTGTCTTAGGTTTTAGCTGATTTATTATAGTGTTTGGCTAGTTTTTGTGTGTTAGGTGTTTCTGTTGTGGATTTATCTGTAGTTATTGGTGATTGTTCGTGTTATAGTGTTTGTCGGTTGGTAATGCTGTTTGTATGTATTTTATGTTTAAATCATAAAATAAGTCACTGTCTATATATAGTAAGTTGCATAGATATTGATAGTTTTTTGTGTGAGTTAAAAACAAAGTTAGAATGAAGTATTGGAAAAATAAGCTAATTTTAAATGTTTCACTAATAAAAATACTATCAATGTAATTTTAACATGCCATATTGTCGTTGTTTTGAGAAGGTTTGTTTTGTTATTGTTTCGTGTGTTTGGGTGTTTGTTGGAAAAGTTTAATGGTTCTATGGATGGTGATTTTTCGGTGTTTGTTAGGAAGAGTAATGTCATTTTTCAAGGTTTGTTTTTTGTTTTTCTGGTCGTGTAATGCTGTGTTTTTTGTCGCATGTTTTTTGGATGTTTTCATGTGTTTTGTGATGGGGGTTTGTGGCTGTTTTGGTTGTTTTTGTTTAGTTTGTTTTTTAGGTATTGTGTTTCAATTGTTTTTAGGGTGGTTTGGTTTTCTAGGTTTTGTAGTTGTTGGGTTAGGGTGTTTAGTTTTTGTTTTAATTGTTGTATTTCTTTTGTTAATGTTTTGTTTTTGGTTTTTAATTGTTTGTTTTCTATTATTAGGTTTTTGTTTTGTTTTGATATTCTATATTTGTACTGTGTGGTGTTGCATTTAAGTTTATTTATTTTGTTGAAAGTGTGATTAGATAAGTTTGGTGAAATGTTTTTATTAATTAGAAAAATTGTTTGTGAATAGTAGCAAGCTGTTTTTGCAGACTGCAAACTAGTTGTGAACAACAACTACAAGCCTACGTCACTATCGACTGAATAGTATCTAAAATGCTTCTACTTCTGTTCAACTTGAGTAAATGTTCGAACAGTGTGATTTAGCATAAATTCTTCTTTTTTAGACAACCTATCCTAAGTCAGAGCATACCTAGTTTTTCGTTATCTTTAAATTTATTGTTGTTAAGGATTTGTTGTGGGCTTTAATGACTTGTTGTAGTTGTGAGATTCTTACGCCTTTGGGTGGATCGGGTGTTTCTACGGTGTGGATGGAGCATAATAAGAAGTGGTTGGATAATTATACTTGGTATACTTCGTCGGTTAAGGGTGTTGGGTGTGCTCGTAATAATTTGTTGTCTATGGCTGGGGCTGAGTTTGTTTTGTGGTTGGATTCTGATGTTGAGTTAGAGTTTGATCCTGTGCCTGTTCTTTTTGAGGTTATGGAGCGGTTTGGGGTGGAGGGTGTTTGTGCGAGTCAGTTGACGGTGGGTGATAAGTGGTTTCTTAGGGTGGCTGCTGAGATGGATAAGTTGGATGTGGAACGACGTGGTGGGGTGAGGGTTGTTGAGGCGCGCGCGTTTCAGTGTGGTCTTTATAGGCGTGAGGCTTTGCTTAAAGTGGGTGGTTTTGATTCTTTGTTTGATGTTGCAGGGGAGGATAATGATGTGGTTCGGCGCATGATTGCGGAGGGTATGTTGGTTTTACAGTGTAGTAGAGTTATTGTTAAGCATCATGTTGATGCACAGAGGTATTGGGGTAAGTTTAAGGGGTATCACAGAGGGTTTAGTCAGCTTGCAGCTACTATGAAAGATAATTATCAACCGGAAGTACATGGGCCTGCTATTGATCTTAGTATGTTTAAGCGTATGCCTTTGAAGTATTCTCTTTATAAACTGCGTGAAAAATTGGCTCTTATGTGAGATAAAATGGTGTTTATTCCTAGATTTTTAACTTTTTTTGTTACAAATAAGTGTAATGCAACATGTAGTCATTGTTTTAATTGGAAAAATCCATCAATAGATGAGTTAAGTTTTGAGGAAATTTTGAAAATTGATTTTAGTGTTTTTGAGTCTGTCTCCTTAACAGGCGGTGAACCTACTTTACGTACAGACTTGGCTGATATTTGTTATTTCATAGCGAGTGCGAAAAGCAGGGTTTATCTAAATTCTAATGGGTTAATGCCTAAACGTCTTGAGGAGGTCATTGAAAAAACAGGGGCAGCACGTGTTAACGTTACCGTTTCTCTTGATGGCACGCAAGAGTTACATAATCAGATTCGAGGAGTGAAATGTTTTGACACAGCTCTTAAAACTATTCAATTATGCAAGAAACTTGGTGTAAATATTAATATTTTAACAACTATATCCCGCTTGAATATTTCAAATATTTCTTTATTTATTAAGCATCTTAAAACTGAGAGATTGTTTACTAAAAAAGGTGACGTTATTTTTAATATTGCCCGCGGACTTGAACACACATTTAACCTTGACACCTCAATTAGCTTTCCACACAACCCCAGAGACAACTATACAGTATTAACCCCCGATGAACTAAAAACAGTCTACACTCAAATTAAACCTTATATGACAAACCAAAATCGTATAGTTTGGGAACATTCACTAAAAATACTCACCCAACACAAAAAAACCGTTAGCTGCTACGCAGGAAACCTAGACATAGTTCTCCACGCTAACGGTGATATCGCTGCCTGCGAATACACAAAACCATTTGCAAATATCAAAAACTACAACTATAACATAATAAACATGTGGAACAGTCAATCTGCCCAAACAATCCGAAACAAAATAAACAAATGCTACTGCATCCATCCATGTAACTTAAACACCGCAATTCCAAGAACACTAACAGGCATATTCAAACTTGCACCCGACATAGCCAAAAACAAGGCAAACAAACTAAAAAACAAATTATAGCATATCCCAGTACGTAACATCTAATAGTGGGTTTAAACTGAAAAAAGATGAATAGTTGCTGTTTAGCAACAATGTATAGTGTGTTTTACCAGATTATCCCAAAACGAACTATTGTATCATCAAAAGACGATTTAACACCTGACACATTAGTCCAGTAATTAAGACCAACAACAACATTTACTATTTCATCATACTGAGGTTCAACATACACTAATCCTTGGTCTACAGTATTAAAACAGACAAGCGCATGAGCACTCTCTCTAAAATAAATATAAACAAACCCTACACGATAGCCCTGTTTAAACGCATTATCACACACGTCTTTAGTATAATCATAGCAATTATACGTATCTGCATCATACGTATTTTTATCTGTCTGGTCCGCCGCAATAAAAGCTAACAACTCAGCATAAGTTGGATCACGAATAGTATAACCCGAGCCTACACCAGCTATTGCTCCAGCAGTATACCCATCAGAATAACCCCTATCATACGCATTACAAATAACATAAACAAAAAGACACCCAAACAAAACAATAACAACAACCAAACCCACCACCAAATACTTTAAAATACCAACACTAACACTGCGGCTTTGACTATGAGACTCTACTTCAGAAACAGACTCACCTGACTCTAAACTCAATAGTTCCCTCATTCAAACACTTCTCAAAAAATAAACAACTCACTACATATTTAGCCCTTTTTCCACATTCACCATCAACACCAACAAAAAACCCAAACCCCTTTAAAATACATTTACAAAAATTTCACAGCTATATTTCGTATAAATTAAAACAAGAAATTGGTTCATAGCAACATTTTTCTTTTTAAAACCGTTGTATTGCAGATCTATTAAATAAAAAGTAAAAGAAATAAACTGTTAAAAAGTTCACTGCATATTTTTGACAGATTCGTTAGCTTGTACTAATTCTTGTTTTTTTCCGTCTTGATATGCTTTAACAGTACTAAGTAACTCAGCATCGTTAAGGGCGAAAATTTTTGCAACAGCGATTGCAGCACCTTCTGGTTCGATAGTAACAACTGATCCTATACCACTAGGTACGCGTAATGAAGAGTATATATCTGCACCGCCGAATTTTTCACTGTATGGGGGAATAGCAACTACAGGTTTTGTGGTGCTACCGTCAATAAATGCACTTAATGCGTTGGAACGTCCAGCAACAGTTACGTAGACAACTTTTTCGTTTTCGAATTCTTTGAGAATTTCCAATACTGTCAAGGGGGTCTTATGAGCGGATGCAACACGAAACTCATAGGCTACACCAAATATTTTGAGATATTTGGCAACTTCGCGGGAAAAATCCAAGTCTCGTTCAGAACCCATGATAATTACTGCTTTACCTACCATACTTACTCATCGTAGAGTGTATCTGTAAAGCAATTAATTAACATACCCCGTAAAGTATTACAGATACTTTGGTAAATACTAAAACAAAAACAGGCTTTCAGCAAAGACCCTGCATATAGGTATTTAGGTGGAAAGTGTGTTTTAATTAGAAATGTTTTTAAAAGTATTTAGAGAGCCAACAAGGGAATAAGAGATCTGGCTTATGTGTGAATGCAAGTTTAAGCCTAAATGTATCTTTGTGGATTTAGATGGAACAATAGTCGATCCACATCAAGCATATGTTGAAGCTGCACAAACTAGTTTTAAAGCAATAGGTCAAGAAGTGCCAGAAATGAAAGTTATGCTTGATATTCCTAAACGTGTGGAACAAGGTTTAGCCATTGATGATTTAATTCAAGGAGATGTAAAAAAGTTTAAAGTTGTTTATTTTCAGGCGTATCATGTACTTACTGAGGAAAAAACAAGGCTTTTACCTAATGTTTCAAAAACTATTGAGTTGTTGTCATTGAAAGCTAAGCTTGCGTTGATAACGATGCGTCATGTTTCAAATCAGGTGGTTGTGAAAGAGTTAGATAAATTTGGTGTAGGTAAGTACTTTTCGAGTGTTATGACAGCGTTTGATACGGTAAAGCCTAAGCCACATCCTGAAGCAATATTTAAATGTGTTCAAAATTTTAAGGTTGAACTTTGTGATTGTTTAATTGCAGGAGACTCAGTAAATGATATTAGGGCAGGTAAGGCTGCTGGTATAAAAACTGTTGGGGTACTTTCAGGTTTGTATGGTTATCAGGAGCTTGCAAAAGAAGACCCAGACATGATTTTGTCAGATCTTACAAAACTTCCAGACGCTATATATTAGTTAATATCTATACCGCCGAAGGTAGATTTTGCGTGTAAACTTTTTGTTAAACTATAGTGGTTAGTTAGAAGAGTTGGGGTTGTAGTTGCAGAATGGTTCTTCGTGTAAATAATCATTGCTTATAGAAAAAGCTCTTGCGCGGCATCCTCCACAGATAACTTTGAAGTTACAGAGGCCACATTTGCCTTTTAGTAAGACGGGGGTTCGTAGCTGTTTAAACAGAGGCGAGTTTTCGTATATGTCATGGAAATTTTGTTGTCGTATGTCACCTGCCTTAACTGGTAGAAAGCCACAACCATAGACTTCGCCAATATGGCTTATAAAGCAAAAACCATTACCGGCCATACAACCTCGTCCATCGCTACCATGTTTACTTTGAGTTTCTAAGTAGCGGGGATTGTGTTGAGTTATGATTCTGCTATATTGTGGAGCACAGGTTACTTTAATTGGAATTGGTGATGTTAACCTTGCTTTATAGATTGCCTGTAGAGTTTCTTCATACTGTTTAGGGGTTATTTCCATTTGTAGTTTACCTCTGCCGGTAGGTACTAACATGAAAATATCCCATTCGACTGCCCCAATAGTTGTTGTTAAATCTAAAATGTTAGGTAAATCTGAGAGATTGTGTTGGGTTACAGTAGTGTTTATTCGAAAAGGAAGTTGTCCGTTGCGTGCCATTTTCATATTGTTTATAGCCAAGTTGAATGCGCCGTTGACCATGCGAAAGTCATCGTGGATTTTAGCGGTAGAGCCATCTATGCTTAGAGAAATCATTTTTATTCCTGAGGTTTTCATTTTTTCAATAATTTCAGGAGTTATGTTGCTGCCACTTGGGGACATAACAACACGTAGCCCTTTGTTGGAAGCGTAAGAGGCAATGTCAAAAATATCTTCTCGCTGCAAGGGGTCACCACCGCTGAGAATAAATACAGGTTTACAGTAAGCTGCTATTTGATTAATCATCTGATAGGCTTCTTGTGTTGTTAGTTGATTTGGGTCTGCTTGCTTTTGAGCGTGTGCGCGACAGTGCTGGCAGGCATAGTTACAGGCACGGGTGGATTCCCAGGCAATAACACGTGGAACTGTTGTATGGTTGTTAGAGTTGTAGTGGGTGGCGGTCATGTTTGTCAAATCTTGCTGACTTCTTCTTCTGTTAGATAGCATGCCGGATCTTGAGCCCATATGTCATCGTAAACGGCTTCAGCTCTAACTCGTAGGTTTCCATTGCAAATGTTCAGAAATTGACATCTGCTACATTTGTTTTTGAGGTATTGTTTTCTGTTACGTAGTTTTTGTAGTAGGGGTTCGTTGTTGTCGGTCCATATGTGGCTAAAGTTTCTTTCGCGGATGTTGCCAAGGTTGTAGTGTTGCCAAAATTGGTCTGGATGGACGTACCCGTTAAAGTCTACGCATCCTATGCCTCTACCTGAACTATTTCCACCGTTGGTTTTTAGCAGTTGGAGGATTTGGTTGGCGTATTGTGGGTTGTTTTCTTTTGTTTTTAGGTAGAGATATACGGCATCTGCGTGATTGTCAACTGTTAGTATTTCGGTGTTTATGTTTTTTTGTTGGAATTCTGTTGCTTTGGATAGTAGGAGGTCCATAAATTGACGGGCTTGTTTAGGTGTTAGGTCGTCTTTAGCTATGTTTGTTCCTCTTCCAACGTAGGCTAGGTGATAGAAACATACGCGGGGGAGTTTTTCTGTTTCTATAAAGTCAAAGATTGCAGGGATGTCTGCAAAGTTGTATTTGGTTACCGTTAGGCGTAGTCCAGTTTTTATACCGGCGTTCATGCAGTTGTGGATGCCTTCAACGGCTTTTTTGAATGCATCTGGTGTTCCGCGGAAGCGGTCGTTTGTTTGGCCAATACCATCTATGCTTATGCCTACGTAGCTAAAGCCGACTTGTTTGATTTTTTTTGCTACTTCTTGTGTTATGAGGGTTCCGTTAGTTGATATAACTGGTCGGATGCCTGCATTTGTAGTGAATTGGGCTAATTCGAAAAAGTCAGTTCTCAGTAGGGGTTCTCCTCCTGAGAATAGGAGTACTGGAACTTGGAATTCGGCGAGGTCTGTGATGAAGTGTTTTGCTTCTGTTGTGGAGAGTTCGTTTGGATATTTTTTGTTTTCTGATTGTGAGTAGCAGTGCATGCAGTGTAGGTTACATTGTCTTGTTGTGTTCCATACAACTACGGGGCGTTGGTGGGCTGTGTGGCTGTAACGGAGTTGATCCATTGATCCAGATTGGTTGCACCATAGTTTTGTAATGTTTATCATTATTGTTTGTTCTCTTTTTTTGTTGTTTTGTTGTTTTTTAGGTTGCGTTTACTGTATAGAATAACATAGTTTGGGATGTCAAGTGTTTCTGATAGTGTTTTTGTCATTTGTTCTATTGATTGGCGTTTTTGTGCGTGCATAACTGTGTATAGGTTGTATTCCCAGTGGTTTTTAACTGGGATGCGTTCGTAGCAGTGGGTTATTTCTGTAAAAGATGCTAAGTATTGTCCTACTGTATCTACGCGGTCAGCAGGTATAGTCCAAGCGATTACGGCATTAGCTAAAAGGCCGATATTGGTAGGCTTTATGGTGGCTCCAAATCGTCTAATAACACCTGTTTGTTTTAGTTTAGTTAATCTTACTAAAACTTCATTTTGGGGGATGCCTAGTTTAGATGCTATATTGTTAAATGGTTGTGTTGTTAAAGGAATTCCTAGTTTTAATTCTGAAAGTATTGCGTTATCAATTTTGTCCAAAAATTTTTTCTCCTAAATGGTATCAGTTAGTCTAAAGTTTACGTTAATTTTAAAACGTTGTTTAGTGGGTAAATTTAAAATGTCGTTTTGGTTTAAACCGGTTTTTTGTAAAATTTCATTTAAGGTCTGGGTTAATGTTTTAGTGTTCTTTGCAACCAGTGTAAACCAGATGTTATATTCATGTTCTCTCTCGTAATTGTGTGAGATGTCGCTATACTGGTTAATTATTGCCGCTATAGTGTCTACTTGGTTTTCAGGTACGCGTAAAGCAACTAAAGTGGCTGTGGTGTAACCGATTTTTGAATTATCAATTATGGGACCAATTTTTTGGATAATTTTTTTAGCATAGAGATTTTCAATACGATTGATTATTTGTTGTTCAGATAGTCCTATTTTGTGGCTTAGTTCTTTCCAAGGATGTGTAGTTATAGGGAAATCGTTTTGTAGTAATTGTAAAAGCTGTTTATCAGTATTGTCTAATTGATAAAGTTGCAGATCGGGTTCTTTGTTAGTAGCTTGTTTGGTGTCCATGATATTTTCCCCTAAAATCAGGCATTATTTGAACGTAGAATATTATTATAATAGTTATAGGTGTTGGCTCTAAATTGCTGTAAATGCAGTAAAAAAGGTTTGTTAAAATTAAAAAGATGTAGAATGTGGTTAGATAACTCTTGCTCGTTGCAGAGTCTTTCTTTGCCAGTTGTAGCGACGAATAGTTGCAGTTGCACCATAACCACATGCACCGCAACGTTTTTTGCGTACATGATAAGCTCTTCTGCCACAGCGTCTGCATCTTATGTGGACAACGCGACCTGCACGTTTGCCCATTGATGGCGTTCCTTTACCCATTCAAATCACCGTGGTGGAGGAGAAATAAGGACGACGTTGTCTCCGCGGACAATTATTAGACCTAATTTTAATTGATTTTCTACAGTTGTTGTGTCTTCTGTTTCTTCTAGAACCAGATTTAAGTGTTGATCGAAACCCTTCAGCTTCCCTCTCAGGCTTTTTCCGCCTTTTAATCGTACAAGTACAATTTTGTTGATGTTCTGTTCAAGGATCTCAGTTGTCATTTCGCTCATATGGAATCCTCAAGTATCTTTATCTCTCCTATATTTTAACTCTCACAATTTAAACCTATCTCATTCACTCGCTAAAAGACAGCTACACTTTTCCCGACATTTGAATATAATATATAATGATGTTTTTACTGTTAGCGACGGTTTGATAGGTTCGTATCAAAAGGCAAATGCTTGTCAAGTGTTACAATAGAAGGATGTTGCTGTAACATTAATTGTAAAAGGAGGTAGCCAGAGAAAGATAAAACATATGGTTGCTCATAACTGCTACATAGCAGAAAAGATTGATTGTAACACATTTGCTTATTAGTGCCGTAAGTATTTGTTCTTGCGGCGGAGGAGAAATTATAGGTGCTATCGGTAATTGCGTGCATATTTGTTTTCTTAGTGTCCTTTGGGCTAAACATTATACCATTTGCTGGTCCTTCAAACATGTTTATTGCCGGCATTGTTGCAGTAATGTTAGGATTAGGTAATGTTGATGCCGCCACAGTGCTTGCTATTGGCATTTTAGTTGCATTAGGGGCAGCTATAGCAAAATGTATCCATTATGGGGTAACTTTCTATATTGGTAAACGTTTTGAGAAGCATAAACATAAAAAATTTGAGGCAAATACTGCAAGAGTAAAGAAGTGGGCGTTTATGATGATTTTCTTAGCTGCTGCAACGCCCATTCCAGATGAACCTATAACTGTTACGCTTGGTTTAATGAAGTATAGTATTACAAAGTTTTTTACTGCATTTTTCTTAGGTAAAGTGGCTATTGCTGTGATGGGTGCGTTTTTAGGAAAAACAATTAACGATACCGTATCAACGTGGTTCAACCTTAACCAAAATGAGATGTATATATTGATGACCATCATGACATTAATGTTGACGATTATCATTATAATAATCATGGTAAAGGTTGATTTGGGCAAGTTTACAAGAATGCTTAGGAGAAAAAAGCCAACTCAGAATGAGTTAGTAGATATCGCAGGAAAAATTAATTAATTGAGTAATAATCTTTACGATAGTCAGGTTAAGTTATGTCATCAAAGCAACGGCGGTATGCTCTAAAAGATAGGGAAGCAAAACAAATTTTAAGTGATGCTTCACAACGGTTCAAAATGGGTTTAGATGTGCTGTTTGGCAATAAAAAAATTATTGAAGTTATTGAGCAGGATGGAGGGCAAATCTATACGGTTAACGCAAGGCCTGTCATGTTTAGAGAAGAAAATTTTTTGCCACTTTTATGTTTTACAGAATTCATAGATACCGCGCCTAAGATAACTGTTGATATGGGGGCGATACCTTTTGTGTGTAAAGGAGCAAATGTGATGGCGCCAGGTGTTCGGTGTGTTGAAGGTGAGTTTTCTAAGGGGGATTTGGTAGTTGTTGTTGATGAGAGGCATGGGAAAACTTTAGCTTTAGGGGAGAGCATGTTTGATGTTGCGATTTTTAAAGTGGCCCAGAAAGGTCCGGTTATTAAGACTCTGCATTATGTGGGGGATAAATATTGGAATATTGCAAAGTTGTTATTTGAGTGATTTAGTGTTTGGTTAAAAAATTTTTTCAGTTGATATTTATTTTCAGGTGGTATTCAACATGTTTTTTCAGAATGATACGGTGGAGTTTTATGGTTATTGGTAAGAAGTAGTGTGTTTGGAGGATTTTTATGCGTTTGTTATATTCTCTTTTTTTTTTGAGTTTGTATGCTTCTTTTGGTTTGCTGGTTGTGGTTTCATTTAAACAGTATGACTTTGTAGATACAGTTGTAACAACATTTTGGGCTCAACTTTATGTCTTAATTTTTTAGAATATAGTTAATCACAAGCCGGTGTTTGTATAAGCCATCGTGTTTGGTCTCGATAAGTTTTTATTAGCGTTTGAAATTTAGTTGCACGTATATCTAAAGGATGATTCAAGGATGACCTTTCAAAAGGGAGATTTCATACTACTCAATTATACTGGGAAAGTCAAAGAAACAAATGAAGTTTTTGACACAACATATGAAGAAGTATCAAAAAGTGAGCGCCTCCATAAAGAAGGAGAAGTATTTGAGCCTAAACTTGTTGTCATAGGCGAAGGCTGGGTTCTAAAAGCTTTAGACGATGCCCTTTTAGACATGGAAATAGAGAAAGCATCGACTGTAGAAATTACAGCTGATAAAGCATTTGGTCAAAGAGACCCAGAAAAAATTAAAAAAGTTCCGCTACGTCAATTATTAGCAAGAGAAATCAACCCAATCATTGGGGCACGCATTGAGTATCAAGGCAAAATGGCTGTTGTTCGCTCCATAGGGGCAGGAAGAGTGTTATTAGACTTTAACCCGCCTTTAGCCGGAAGGACACTTATTTACGAAGTTACAACTCAGAAGAAACTAGATAGTAATGAAGAAAAAATTCTTGCGCTCATACACAGACGTGTGCCAGTAGTTGAAGAAGAAAAATTCAAAATCGCAATCCAAGAAGATAATCTAACAATTGACATGCCAGAAGACACATTTTACATTGAAGGCATACAAATCGCAAAACGCGGCATAGCTATGGATATCCAAAAGTACCTGCCAAATCTTGCACAAACACAATTCGTTGAAACTTTCAAAGCAGAACCAAAACCAACACCAATATCAACTGAACCAATATCGCCTCCTGTAGAAGAAACGCAGGCTTAGCGCTTCAAATAAGCGTTAATATTTTCTTTTAAATTTATCAAGTTTTAGTAAAGAATTGTTTTAGGTTAAAATGGTTAGAGTTTTAGGTAGGGGTAGTGCGCGCTGAATTTAACGGTTTGTTTATTTTTTGATTGGTGTTTTAGTCGATAATTTTTGTTGCTTTAGCAATTATTTGGCATTTTTTATAGTCAAGTTGTTGTTTGTTTAGAATTGTGTAGCGGTCAGTTCGTATTGTTGGAGCTAATTTTAGAGCTTGGATTATATCTTCATCGTTTATTTCTAGTTCCTTAGCAGTTGTAGGTGCGCCGATTTGTTTGAGTGTGTCTCTGATTTGTTGCCAGTTTGTGCCGTGTAGGTAAGCAGCTATGATTGAACCGATTCCTACTTGTTCTCCGTGCATGGCACGATTAGTACTAATTAGGTCTAGAGCGTGGCTAAATAAGTGTTCAGATCCGCTGCATGGTCGGCTACTGCCTGCAATGCTCATAGCTACGCCACAGCTAATTAGAGCTTCAAATAGAACACGAAGTCCGCTGACATTGCTGGGTTGGATTAGGGTGGCGTTTTCGGTAATTAGTTTTGCACTCATTAGTGCCAAGCTTGCAGCGTATTCGCCGTAGTATTCTTTTTTGTCTGTGTATGCAAGTTCCCAGTCTTTTACAGCGGTGAATTTGGCAATTACGTCGCCGCATCCGCTTATAACTGAGCGCCAAGGGGCTAGTGTGATTATGTCTGTGTCGGCGATTATTGCAAGTGGTGCTTGTGAGAGTATGGAGTAGTGTTTGTCTGGGCCTTTTATGGAGGCTAGAGGGCTGGCTATGCCGTCGTGTGATGCTGTTGTTGGAATGCTGATGTAGGGGATGTTGTGTTGGTTGCTGTTGATTTTTGTGGCGTCTATTATTGTTCCGCCACCTATGCCGAGTAGGATTTGGGGTTTTAGTTTTGTTATTTGTTTGTCTATTTGTGTGATGTCGTTTGTGAGGGTTGTTTCAATGAGGAAGCTTTGGGTGTTTTTGTTGGTTTGTTTGAGGATTTCGTAGACTTTTTTTCCTGCTGCTTTGTAGCTTTTTGTGCCGGAGATTATTAGGGCGGGTCCGTGTAGGTTTAGGCGTTGGGTAACTTCGGTGATTCGGTTTAGTACGTCTGTTCCGACTATTACTTCGCGTGGAAGTTGCATGTAGTGGTAAGATAGGGTCAAGTTGCTCACTTATCTTGGTGCTATAGAGTAGTTGGGGGTTTAAACGTTTTTGGTAGGTGATAAGAAAGGGTATGTGTGGGTGGATTTGAATTGGGTTTTTACCGTAATATTAATTAGTCTGCTGCGGTAAAGGTATCACCTTGCTACTTCCTACGGAATAACAATCCATTGTAAGTCAATTTTAGGGAGAAGATAAAATCTATGTCGTCACAAAATAATGCTGTTAATGAATTAGTCCTTAAGGGAACAACAACAATAGGTGTCGTTTGTTCTGATGGTGTTGTTCTTGCATCAGATACTAGGGTAACTATGGGGTATTATATTGCTCACAAGTTTGGGAAAAAGGTTTACAAAATCGATGATCATTTGGGGATGACTATTGCGGGAACTGTTGCTGATGCGCAGAAAGTTGTTGATATATTAACGGCAAATGCAAAACTGTATAAAATAAGTATGAATCGTCCGATGCCTGTTGTTTCAGCTGCTCGTCTAGTTGCAAATATTTTATTTAATAATAGATATGTGCCTTTATCTACTCAAGTGTTAGTGGGCGGTGTTGATGATACTGGGACGCGTGTTTTTAATTTGGATCCTTATGGTAGTTTAATGGAAGAGAAATATGTTTCTACTGGTTCAGGTTCTCCAGTAGCTTATGGTATTTTGGAAGATAATTATCGTGAAGGTTTGTCAATTAAGGAATTGTTACCGGTGATTGCTAGAGCGGTTAATGCTGCTATGAAGCGAGATGTTGCTAGTGGTAATAGTTATAATATTATTGTGATTGATGCTAATGGTTATAAAGAGTTGTCAGAGCAAGAGAAAAGTGAGCTTCTTTTGAAGAGTAGGGGTAATTAAAAAGTTGGTGCGGGCACAACAAGATAAAGATAAGCTTGAGATAACTCATATTTTGCAACATGTTCCAAGGGAGGTAGAGGTTACTCGTATTGAATATGAGGGTCCGATGCTTGCAATTTACACGAAAAAACCAGAGCTTTTAGTTGATCAGAGTAATGTAATTGCTGAAATAGTAAGTGTTATTCGTAAAAGAATTGTTATAAGATCAGATCCTTCAGTGCGTTTGCCTGAAGTTGAGGCGGAAAAAATTGCGCGGGAAGTAATTGCTCCAGAGGCAGAGATTTCTGATATAAATTTTGATCCTAGTCTAGGTGAGATTATTATTGAAACTAAGAAGCCGGGTGTGGTTATAGGTAGAAATGGAGCTGTATTGCAAGAAATTATAAAAAAGACGAAATGGCGTCCGCATGTTTTGCGTAGTCCGCCTATTAAATCGAAAATTGTTACTCATATGCGTCATTATTTGCATTCTGAGAGCAAGGAGCGTGAGAGAATTCTTCGTACTGTTGGGGAACGGATTTTCCGACCAAAAACATATGATGTGGGGGATATTCGTATAACTGCTTTAGGTGGTGCGCAAGAAGTGGGGCGATCAGCGTTTCTGGTTAAAACTCGTGAGAGTAGTGTTCTTCTAGATTGTGGTATTAATCCAGGGTCTAATAGGCCTTTTGAGTCTTTTCCAAGGTTTGATTCTCCAGAGTTTCAAATTGATAATCTTGATGCTGTAGTTATTAGTCATGCGCATCTTGATCATTGTGGTCTTGTGCCGTTTCTTTACAAGTATGGTTATGATGGGCCATTGTATTGTTCTGCGCCGACTTCGAATTTGATGACTATGTTGCAAATGGATTATTTAGATGTTGCAAGTAAGCAGGGTATTACGCCGTTTTATGATCAAAAAGATGTGCGTGAATGTGTTCTTCATACTATACCTCTTCGGTTTGGTGTTGTTACAGATATTGCGCCAGATATTCGGTTGACATTGCATAATTCAGGTCATATTTTAGGTGCTTCAATGCTTCATTTACATATTGGTGAAGGTCTTCATAATATTGTTTATACAGGTGATTACAAGTTTGGTAGGACTATGCTTTTAGAAGCAGCTACAACAGAGTTTCCGCGTATAGAAACAGTCATTACTGAGTCCACATATGGTGGAACAGATGATTTTATGCCCTCGCGTGTAGAATCAGAGGAACATTTGACAAGTATAATTAATCAAACATTGGAGCGTAGAGGTAAAGTCTTAATTCCTGTCCCTGCGGTGGGCAGAGCACAGGAGATTATGTTAATCATTGATGGTTATATGAAGAGGGGTCTAATGAAAGAGGCGCCTGTTTTCATTGAAGGGATGATTAGTGAGGCAACTGCTATACATACGGCTTATCCAGAGTATTTGGGTAGAGAAGTGCGTCATAGCATTTTGCATGAAGAGGTTAATCCATTTCAGTCGGATTATTTTACAATAGTGGAGCATCCAAATGTGCGTCAGGGTATTATTGATGGTGAGCCATGTGTTGTTCTTGCGACTTCAGGTATGCTTGAAGGCGGCCCGGTTATTGAGTATTTCAAGAATTGGGCTAATGATGAGCGTAACACGATTATTTTTGTTAGTTATCAGATAGAGGGAACTATGGGCAAGCGTGTTCAGAAAGGTGTTAATGAAGTTACAATGATGGACAATGAAGGTAGAATGACAGCGTTACAGGTAAAGATGCAGACAGAAACAATTAATGGTTTTTCAGGGCATTCTGATAGACGGCAATTGGTGAATTATTTAACTCATCTAAAGCCAAAGCCAGAAAGGGTTTTTGTTGTTCACGGTGAAAAACAGAAAAGTATGGGTTTTGCAAACTTTATGGTAAATAAAGCAGATATTAATACAATAGTTCCAGCTGTTTTGGAAACATTTAGGCTACTGTAGTAGTAGTAGGTAGTGTCTCGTTTTTTGCTGGCGTTTTTTCGCGCCAGATTTTAATATTTTTTGGGCAAATAACAACGCGTTCTTCGCCTAAGCGTGCAATGTCGCCACCAATAGATTCGGCAAACACGTAGAGGTCATTTACTGCGTTTTTTACTGCGTCAATGCTTTTGCTTGCAAGGGGTGTAATGCGCAAAATTATGATGTTGCCATTTTGGATTTCGTTTTTTACATCATCTATATCAGATAAGTTGCGGAGGGGTATAGCTTTAAGGTATGTTTTGCAGGCAGTATTTGTTGTTTGAGGTAGAGTGTGTGTTTTGATTGTTTCAGCAGGAATGGTTGCGGGTTTAGTTGTGGTAGGTGTGTTTGATGAGTTTTTTTGAATGTTTGGTGTTTGTTGTGTTTCTTTGGACATGTTTTGAGTTTGGTTTTCTTTTGTTGTGTTAGATTTGTTTGTTTGGTCAAATGTTGTCTGAGTTGTTTTTGTTGTTTGCTGTGGCTGGTTGTGTTTGTTTTGTTTGATGAATAATCCAAATGGTGGCATGTCTTTCTGTTCTCGTCTATGTAATATTTGAGTTGCGACAATTAAGCGTTTCTTAGTTTTGGGTCTGAAAAATTTTTGTGTTGTTGTGTATTTTTGATGGTAATTGTTAGAGTGGGGATTTTGTGTTTTAAATGGTGTGTTTTTAGTAAAGTTAAATTTTTTGTTGGTGTGTTGTTTGTTTTGGTTGGTTATTTTTGTTGGTTTTTGAGTGTTGTTAAGAGTTCTGTTGGGTTTTTTATGATTGTGACGTTTTTGTGTTTTTTGAGTTGTTGCATTAGGGTGGTTGCTGTTTTGTTTGGAGTATAGTCTCGGTTCTCTATAGGTGTTTCATCTATGATGTATGTGGGGATGTCTAGTCTGGTTGCTTCTATTGTGGCTTCTAGGTTTTTGATGTTGCCTATGCCAAATGGTGTTGGTGTTAATATTATCATGTTGGCGTTTTTTATCATGGTTAGGTTTGCTTGGTGTGCTTTGTCGGTTATGGCTGAGAATGGTGGGTCGGTTATAGATAGTATTTTTAGTGTTTCGCATGTTTCAAAGTCTGAGTCTGCGACGTTTAGGACGCCTGTTGTTATGTTGTATCCTTCGTCGTGGAGTGTTTTCATGGTGGTTGTTCCTGTGCCTGCGCCGCAGATTATGTGTATGGAAGAGTTTTTTTCTTTTAGGGGTTTTTTGGGTGAGAGGGGGATGACGTATGGTGTGTTTGTTATTGGATTTTTGCGTATGATGGAGTCTATGCCAAAGACGTTTTGGATGTTTTCGGTTGTTAGGACGTTTTCTACGGGTCCGAGCGTAAAGATTTTTCCGTTTTTGATGAGGAGTATTGTGTCGCAGTATCGGCTAGCCATGTTTAGGTCGTGTATGACGGCTATTGTTGCTATATTGTTTTGGGTGCATAGTTTTTTGACTAGGTCCATGAGTTCGATTTGGTTGATTATGTCAAGGTGGCTCATAGGTTCGTCTAGGAGTAGGATTTTTGGTTCTTGAGCTAGTGCGCGGGCGATGATTACACGTTGTGCTTCTCCGCCGCTTAGTTCGTTTATTGGTCGGTTTGCGAGGTTGTATGTGTTGGTTTGTTGCATTGCTTTTTTGGCTATTTCTATGTCTTTTGGGGTTTCCATTTGGAAGTCATTTAGGTGTGGGTTGCGGCCCATTAGTACGATGTCTAGGGCTGTAAAGTTAAAGTTTACGTCGTTGTATTGTGGGACTACGGCCATTTTTTTTGCGATTTGTTTTGGTTTTAGGGTGTAGATGTTTTCTTTGTCTATTAGTATTGTGCCGCTGTGGGGTTTGAGTACGCGGCTTATGCTTTTTAGGAGGGTTGTTTTTCCGGATCCGTTTGGGCCTAGTATGCCTATGAAGTGTCCTGGTTTGATGTTTAGGGTTATGTCTGTGAGTATTTTTGTTGCGCCGTAGCGGCATTCTACTCCATTGACTGTTATGGTGGACATGTTTGTTTGTTTACATCCTGTATTTTTGTTTGTTTCTGCGGAGGAGAAATATTAGGAATGGGCCTCCGGCGAGTGCGGTTATTATTCCGACGGGGATTTCTGTTGCGCCGCCGATTGATCTTGCGAGGCTGTCGCATGCGATTAGGTATATGGCGCCTAAAATAGCTGATGTTGGTAGTAGGAGTCGGTGGTCTGGGCCTATTATGAGTCTGGTTATGTGGGGGATCATTAGTCCGACAAAGCCTATTAGGCCGCTAATTGAGACTGCTGCTGCAGTCATGATTGATCCTATGGATAGGAGGATTTTTTTTGTTTTTTCAGTGTTTACTCCTAGGTGTTGTGCGGTGTCTTCGCCTATGGAGATCATGTTTAGGTCGCGGGCGTAAAAGTATGATAGGGCTATACCTGCTGCGACAAAGGGT
>JAITMO010000130.1 GCA_031277345.1 Candidatus Bathycorpusculum soli | reverse complement strand
CGTATTTTCAACGATTTAGCAAGGTTTGTGTATTTTGGATTTAGATTTGTTTGGTATCTTTTTTGTTTTTTTAAAACGGCTATGACAGTGTTTTGACTGATACCTAAAACACGTGAAATATCACAGATACCACTACCGCTTAGAGACATTTTCGCAATTAATTGTTTGGTTTGGGGTAGTGTGCCGTTGTTTGTGTATTTGGTTTGGAAGGTTTTTTTACATGTGTTGCATTTGCAGCGTAGAGTCCCATTTGCTTGTTTGTTTGCCCATTTTCGCCACCGCCTCGCTTCTACAGTGTATGCATTTTACAGTTACTTTTACCACAACTATCGCCATTAAACAAAATAATATGATATTTCATTTATAAACTAATTTGAGGCATGACCTGTCACGTATGAGGTGGAGCATATCGTTTATTTCATTTGTCTGCGCTAAATCATAACTTGTCCAGTTTGTGGGTGTTTGTGTTTTTTCTTGGTATTGGACTTTGTTTTCTTTTAGTTGTTGTATTATTGTGGTTAGTTTTTGTTGTTGTTTGTTTTTCGTATTGTTTGCCTGCCTTTGTATGTATTGTGTGGCGTCATCTTTATAAAGTTATGCGTGTGTATAACGCATACAAAGTTGGTATGTGAGGTGGATAAAAGTAATGGTTATGCAAGGTAAACTGGTGGTTTTTCGGGTTTACAAAAGCACTAAAGAAGGAGTAGGGACCAGTCCGACTTTTATTAATCGGTTTGTTCAAAAATTTTATGGTCAAGATACTACTAATCATAATGGGAAGTATAAGCATCATCGTCATGGTTTGATGGAGGATATTCCGCACATTAAGCTCATACGAGGGGTTATAATTATTAGATGGTTTGATTTGGAAAAGGTTTTAAACTTTTTAAGTGAATACAATGCTGAAGTTTATACAAGAGATATTACCCTAACTTCTGAAGATGAAAAAATTCTAAACAAAGAAAACACGTAATTTTGCCCCAAAGCCTTAAGTTTAGGACTTCTTAAAAGAAAAAGAGTGTTTGTTACAACTGATAGGCGCCGGGGAAGGGATTTGAACCCCTGCAGGTACGAAACCTACCAGCTATCTTGCCATTTTAGCTATAGCCCACTTTTTATAAGATCTCGAGGCTGGCGCGATAACCACTCCGCCACCCCGGCTACAATAAATAATTTAATGTTACATGCCCTCTAAAAGAGTTTCCAGTAAAACCAAACAAACCATGTTAACAACATAGTTATCAACCACCTTATAGAGGCATAATTGAAAATGGTAGATTAGGCAACAAGATCAGCTATGTCAAGGCTATGCTCATAAATCTGTCGTATAAAAGAAAGAGTTGCTAAAAGATGAGGTATGACATCAACTGGTTGATTTTTAACAACTTTTTCAATATCGGCACAAATAGCATCTACTCTTGTTTTAACTTTTCGAACATTGTCTGCTATGGACATGTCTTTGTTAATAAAAGATTTTAACGCTTGTTCGTTTGCGTCAAGACAAACAGTTTGTAAATCAATTAACAACTTTGGTAACTCACCAGATGGCTTAAACCCACGCAATTCAATGGTCTTTGTAGCTACATGCACACATGCATCACCCATGGATTCAATTAAACTCGCCGCAAGTCGATAGTTTAAACAATCAATAGGAGTTATCATTAACTTTTCACTAAGGTAAGGATTTTGAATAATAGTTCGAAGAATTCTCACTAACAAAAAATACAGCCGGTTACTTTCCACATCGCGTGCTACAACAGTCTTTGCTAACTGTAAATCACCATTAATAAAAGAACCTGTAACATCGCGGGCCATACCAAAAACAATAGCATGGTTTCGGCGCAAAATTTTTCCAGGTTTCGAACCTGCTGGATCAAGTAAACACTGTAAAACAACTTGAGAATAAGTCTCCTCAACAATCTCTAACCCTACAAGAGAACTCACCGTAGATTTTACAATGTCACGCACATCAAGGTCAATGCGATCTTTAGCCTCAATACAAATAACATCAAAACCTAACAAATAACAACCAATAATTTCTCTGCTCAAAAAAGGCCCAACATGCAAAGTAGCTACCGTTTGTTGTGGCTCAGAGCCATATTTTGCATCAATAACAAGCTTGCCATCACCAGTAACATCCAAATTAACTAATGTACCCTTCTTTAGCCCATTTCGCTGAGCCCAAGACTTTGGCACGCAAACAAAAAAAGTACCAGTAGGAGTCTGCTGAACTTTCCGTAAATCACTCACTCAAATACCCCACAAACAGATAAACCTACAACAAAGCACAACTATATAAATTTACACAAATCACAAACAAACACACAAACACGTATAACAAACAAAAAAGCATACAAAAATACCACTTAAAAAGTTAAACAGTTAAACAATAACAGTAAATACACCAATACTTAAAGGGCTACACCTAAACCATAATATTGAAAAACCAATCGAGAAATTACAAATATGAACAAAAGCGAAAGATTGCAAAAAGCCATCGAGACAACAAATAACGCAGGATACCAGCTCAGCAATGACGCTTTTTATTACCTAAGCAACAACTGTGAAGAAACAGATCCACTTGCAATAATAAATATGGTACTACACGAAATAAAAAATCTAAAAGAAAAACCCTTCTTCATAGAAAAAAAATTCTTAGAAAACATGGTTAAACAACTAACCCAAACACACCAAACAGCCCAAGCAGTACAAAACGAAAAAAAAACAAATAACAATCAAACAACAAAAAACATAGAAAACAATACACAAACCTCCAGTAAATCATTAGACTACGTTAACTATAAAGAAGATAATTATGAAAACGAATTTTATCCCTACGCAAAATACATACCCTCAGAACTAAAAATTCTTGAAGATTCAACAGATAAACTTACCTCAAACGGAACACTAGAAGAATATACTACACTCTTTCAAGACCGCTTCAAACGTATAGAAAAAATCCTGCGCCAAAGAATAGACGTTAGAGCTGCAACACCTATAAAAGAAGCAGTAAAATCACAACCAAAAACTAAGCTAAAGATTATTTGCATGCTGACCGAAAAAAGAGACAGTAAACAACAAACAATACTGACTGTAGAGGATCTAAGTGGCAGTACAATCGTACTAGTGCCAAATAAAGCACCTGAAGAAGTAAAAAAGAAAGCACTACAAATCCTTCCAGACCAAGTCATCTGCTTGGCAGTAACAAAAACCAATAAAACTAACCTATTTCTAGCAGAAGATATAATATTTCCCGATGTCGGACATAAAACTCTACAAAAAGCACAAGAACAAGTTTATGCCGTACTCACCTCAGACATACATATAGGCAGTACAAAATTCAATAAAACAGCCTTCAAAAAATTCATTTTATGGCTCAAAGGCAAATACGGCACACCAGAAATGAAAAAAATTGCAGGTTACGTAAAATACCTCATAGTAGCAGGCGACATCGTTGATGGCGTAGGAGTCTATCCAGGACAACAACACGATTTAACAATCAGAGACATACACAAACAATACAACCACGCTATTAAATACATAGAAAAAATACCAGAATATATCGAAATAATTCTAACACCAGGAAACCACGACACCTCAAGAAAAGCACTCCCACAACCCGCCATACCACCACATTACATAACAGCAATTAAAGATAAAACAAATATCCACTCACTCGGAAGCCCATCTCTAATAAACATACACGGCATAAACATACTCATAGACCACGGCAGAAGTCTAGATGACATCATAGCAGCAGTCCCAGAAATGAGCCACCAACATCCAGAAAAATCAATGAGGCTCCTTCTACAAGGGCGCCACCTAGCACCAGTATACGGAGGAAGAACCATGCTCTCCCCCGAAAACCGTGACTACCTAGTCATAGACAAAGTCCCAGACATCCTACACACTGGCCACGTACACGTCTTAGGATATTGTAACTATAGAGGAGTAATAGCCATCAATTCAGGTACATGGCAAGAACAAACAAGCTACATGGAAAAATTAGGCCTAATGCCAACCACAGGAAAAGTACCAATAATAAACCTAATGACCATGGAAATAACAATACTAGACTTTAAAACAGAAAACTAACGCCAACTAATACTAGACGCGCTCTTTTGTGGAACATGAGGCTTATAGTCAAGTAAACGTTTAAACCTTATATCAGCACTAAACACATCACGAATTAAAGACCTAGAAATCTCAAGACGTATTTTTTTAGTACGTCCATAACGCCCCATACTAACAACCTTAGCATTAACCAACCCCATAGAATCTAACTCATTAACCAAACTACCTAAACGACGCTGAGTTAAAAAACCAGATCCAAACTCACCACAAAGATCATTATAAACATCATAAATTTCACCAGTAGACGCATTTGGCTTGTTGAGATGATAAACACTCAACAACACCAACTTTGAATGC
>JAITMO010000127.1 GCA_031277345.1 Candidatus Bathycorpusculum soli | reverse complement strand
AGACAAACTAACATGGTCACAGCAAAAACAGCACAAAAAATTATAACAGCCCTCAAACAAACCGTAGCTGTGCCCACACTAATTAAAACAAAAAACAATCCATTCGAAACACTAATTATAACAATACTCTCCCAAAACACCTCAGACAAAAACTCTGAGGTCGCATTCACTAAACTAAAACAACAATTCCCCATCACTCCAAAAGCCCTCACCGAAGCCAACACCACACAAATAGAAAACTGCATAAAAACAGCAGGTCTATCAAAAAACAAAACCCAAACTATACAAACAACCTCAAAAATAATCCATGAAACATACAACGATACCCTAACACCAATCCTGAACATGCCACTAGAAAAAGCAAGGCAAACCCTCACCCAAATCTCCGGTATCGGCCCAAAAACAGCTGATGTTCTTCTCCTCTTCTCCGCTCAAAAACCAACAATACCAATAGACACACACATAAAACGCGTATCCCAACGCATAGGTCTCACGCCGAAAACAAATAACTATGAAATTATACGTCAAAATCTACAAAACCTCTTCCAACAAAAAGACTACCTAACAACACACCAACTCTTAATCGGGCTAGGCAGACAATACTGCAAAGCACAAAAACCCCTATGCAAAACTTGCCCCATTAACAAATATTGCAAAAACAGGGAAACACAAAAATGACCACCCCCCTACCACCACAAGTAATGGAATACTTTCCATACCCAAAAGTACGCATACACCAAGACCAATTCATAAACACCATATACAACGCCATAAACAAAAACCAATCTGTACTAATAGAAGGCAGCAACGGACTAGGAAAAACCATCTCATCACTCACCGCCTGCCTCCCCACAGCAATAGAAAAAAACCTCAAAATTCTCTACGTCGCCCGAACCCACCGCCAACACGAACGCGTCATAGACGAACTATGCATGATAAACAAAAAACATCCAATAAGCGGCATATCCATAAAAGGTCGAAACGAAATGTGCCTCAACGCATTTGCAGCAAACGGCGCATTCGACTCAAAATCACTCATGGAAATGTGTGACCTTCTAAAAGCAAAAGGCCGATGCCCATACTACAAAAACGTAGAACGACAAACATATGACTACCTCCAAATAGTAAAACAACTCACAACAAAACCCTACACAGCAACAGAAATACAACAAATCTGCAAAAAGAAAGAACTTTGCCCATACGAACTCGTCAAAGCAGCCCTTCCCGACACAAGAGTCATAGCCCTAAGTTACCTCTACGCATTTGACCCCATGATTCAAACAGCCTTCCTGAAACACATAAACACAGACCTCTCAAAAACCATACTCATAGTTGACGAAGCCCATAACCTGCCTGAAACAGCCGTAGACATATCTAGCAATAGCCTCTCCCTATTCGTCCTGCGACAAGCAGAAATGGAAGCTAACAACTATGGAAACAAAGACATAGAACAATTTATCCACTACTTCCGAAACGAAATAGACCAACTAACCGCCAACATAAACCGAGAAGAAATAATCAATCCCGACAAAATAATCGACATAATCAAAAAAGGCGGCATACCTAAGCCACGCAACTTTTTCGAACACATGCACGAAACCGGTATAGGTATAAGACGCACTCTACTAGCCGAAGGCAAAAACCCCCGTAGCTACATAAATTCTACATCAGATTTTCTGTTACAATGGCTCGAAACATGCGACTCCGCCTCATACATAAACATTGCCAGCCGATACTACACTGAAAAAAGTCAAACCGCCAAACTAGAAATCGTCGCACTAGACCCCTCAAACGTCACCGAACCTGTCTTCTCAAACACATACGCAAACGTCATAATGTCCGGAACCCTACAACCCCTCAACGCGTACCTAAAAATAACCAAACTGTCCAAAAACACAGCACAATTCATAGCACCCTCACCATTCCCAAAAGAACACATATACTCAGCTGTATGCTACGGCGTCACCACCGCTCTAGAAAAACGAACCCCCACAATGTACAAAACTATAATCAAACGTATAACCGAAGTCGTAGAAAACACCCCAAAAAACACCGGTATCTTCGTCGCATCATTCGACGTTATGAACTCCCTACTTAACGAAGGCTTAACATTATCCCTAGACCGACCACTATACAAAGAAGAAAGAGGTATGACCTCAGAAAAAAACGAAAAACTTGTCTCAGACTTTAAAACATGCGGAAATAAAACCGGCGCCGTCTTCCTAGGCGTTCTAGGTGGCAGAACATCCGAAGGTGTTGACTTCCCAGGTGACCAAATGAACTCTGTTGTAATAGTCGGCGTACCCTACGCTGAACCCACCCCCCGCGTAAAAGCACAAATTGACTACTACGAAAAATGTTTCCCACTCTTCGGACGAGAATACGGATACATACTACCTGCCATGAAAAAAGCCTCACAAGCAGCAGGCCGACCCGTACGTACCCTCAACGACCATGGCGCCATAATCTTTCTAGACTCTCGATATGCAACAGGTTACTGTCGAAACTTTTTACCCTCATGGGTAAACAATGGAATGAAAGCCCTGCCAAACCAAGACAACATCTTAGCAAAAGAATTAAAAACTTTTTTTCAACGCATCCCCGACGCTACTACAAAGTCAACTCCTTAAGTTCGGGATCCAATCTCATTCTACCAATCACAATACCAGCTGGCTTACAACTAACCGACGTTAACACCTTCATAAACCGTTTAACACGATTAAACTCTAGCAAAATACCAATGCCTAAAAAACCACCTTTTACATCCTGCAACCCAACAAGAATCCCCTTCTCTCTGCCCGCCTCCTTTGGAAGACAACCCCGTTCTAAAATCGTCATATAACTAGACACAAACGAACGCACCTTAGCCCCTTTCAAATATTTCATATAATTCAATTCCCGTAGCTTTGTACGCTTCTCAGAAACCCGCTCATTAACAGATGCCGACGGCTCAATACAACACGTAGAAACAGAACTCAAACCCAAAAACAGCGGCCCAAGATTCTCCTGGTTACCCATGCCTATTACCAAATCAGGTTTAAGCTGTCTAACAAGTTGTAACTTATGGTTAATCGCCTCCTCACCATCTACCCAACCATCCGTATTAACTATAACATATCCAACACCAACTTTCTGCATAATTTCCTTAAACATCTCCACAGATCCCTCAATTGCTCTATTCACTACATCAACAGGAGATGTAGCTCCAACAAAAAACGCATTACCCGTATTTAACTCACAAATCTCTGTAACTCTCTTAACACTATAACCATATGCAACAGTACAAGGAGGACCAATTTCTGACTGACCTAAATCACTATCCAAAACCACAATCATAGACTTCCCATTAACCAGCCTATTAACTAAATACGTGCTAAAACTGCTCTTCCCAACATCAACCTTGCCTACTACCATCACAACCACTGGCTTATCCTTCTTCTCTATAGCCCTAACCATCTGTAACGCATCATCCCATGATACAGGAATAGTTGATGTCTCCACTTCCTGTACTGACCCATTTAACCCGAGCAACACCTGAAACTCGGTATTCTCCAAAACAAAAAACGGCTGTCGCTTCCCCTCTCGCACAACAATATGCTGTCCCTCACCAATAACATACCCAAAAACCTCTGCCTTACCCGACAACACCTTCACAGATGCCGAGCCATTTACTAACAAAGTTTTACCTAACTCAACAGACTTTTTCAACTTTTATTTCCTCATTTCTCTTATATACTCAACTAACTATACGAAACCTTAACCGCCGAACGCTATATATTGCAAACACCGACTACCTGCCCAACGACAAACTCGTCTCCACCTCACTAATAACCTCCAAGATGACCACAGCTGCAACGAACCAATCAAATCTTAACCAATCCCTATAAACTAACACCCATTGCCAATCTTAATTCTGACACACGTAATAGACACATTAACATTCTTTTATACACTTCTAATTTTATTATCCACTTTACAAACATACGCAGTCAACATAAGCCACTATTTTACCCTCCGCACCACCAAACCAAACATTCGTCCAGATTAACACCTATGACCACTCGCTCATAATGATGATCCTTTCCCCTCAAATCAAAAACAACCTGGCTCAGTACCTATACAAATCTCACTTAGACGTAAGCAACAAGACTCTACAATGAATTATTTATCTTTCTCCACAAAAAATTGTAATCACAACTTTCTCCCTTGAAATAATCTCACTTGAAAGCAAACTAAACAACAATCATTATCTATGAACAAACTCACATATAAAAATAAGCTTAACTATGCACCACAACAACAGCAACATTTGCCTACATCATATTCCCTAACAAAACCTTTAAACTCAAACACATTATTAAACAACAAATAATAACTCTAATAGGCATCCCCGTGGACAACACAAAAAAAATCCCAACAAACATAGAATACATCGACACCAACTTAGATGGTGGTATCAACCCCGAAACAATCACGTTAATCTATGGAGAACCCAAAACCGGAAAAAGCACCCTAACAACACAATGTGCTTTTAACTGCGTACACAAACACAACCTAAAAACCCTCTACATTGACTGCGACAACACTTTCTCCTCAAAAAGACTCAACCAAATAGCCGCCGAAAAATTCGACAGCATAGCCGACAAAATCATACTTATCAAACCCTTAAACTTTAAAGAACAAACCACCGTAATAGACCACATAACCGACTACACAACACACAACTTTGGACTACTAATAATTGATACCATAAACTCACTCTACAGCGTCAAACACGCTGAAACCCCAAAAAACAAAGCATTCGACATAAACCGCGAACTAAACAGACAAATGGCCATACTAGCACAGACAACAAAAATCCAAAAAATCCCAATAATTATAAACAGTCAAGTCAGAAACATCTTCAACGACCCAGCAGGTAACATTAAACCCGCTGCAAATCGCGTGCTAACCTTTTGGGCAGACAACATAATATCCCTCAAACCAACCGAAACAAAAACAATCAAAATAACTATAGAAAAAAACAACAAAAAACCAACACATCAAACCTGTTATGCACAAATAGGCGAAAGAGGTATATTTGCAATTAACCCATACCAATAACACTCTGGTAAAAAACATGCACATAATACTCCTAATAATAATCCAAGCTATAACATTCATCTTTCCAGCTTACTGCGCAAACGCTACCCCTGTACTTGCAGGCGGAGGCACAAAAATCGACTTTGGAAAGAACTTTATCGATGGTAAACGCATATTTGGCGACAATAAAACATACCGAGGCTTCTTTACCGGATGGATCATTGGTACTAGCATCGGCCTAATCGAATGCTACTTTCTCCATTTCCCAATACTCTTCGCAATACTTACCCCATTTGGTGCGCTATTAGGTGACTTAACAGCCGCTTTCATCAAAAGAAGACTAAACATTACACCCGGAGGCAAACTCCCCATTATCGACCAAATCGACTTCGTCATAGGTGCAATCATATTCGCCGTCCCACTTTCAATAATCGGTCAGATAATAAGCTGGCAAGCCATAATAGTTACTTTACTTCTCACTCCACCCATACACCTACTTACCAACATTTGTGCCTACAAACTTAAACTCAAAAAACACCCCTGGTAAAAAACCTAATTAACAATAATACCATCACAAAAACAAAGACAATACAAACCACTTTTTTTTAAAAAATAAAAATGAAAAAAGAAAAAACAGTTTTAACTATCCTACACCAGCTATCTTGATGCTGATTGCGCTTTCCAAGAATATGTACGACAATACAACAAGACTAATTCCAACAGCCAATAACATATATGCCTGCCTTGGTTTACTAGCACTTTTAGTACTCTGATAAACTGTTAACAAACCTGCAAAACCCATAAGATACAACATTACCGATATTACAGTATCTGCAGTAAACTGTTCACTAAGACTTGGATATAAGAAATAGAATTTATTATTAATATATGCATTATGCAGTATACCTTCGCTTGTTACTGTATAAAGACCCCCACCAAACATAAATACTGCATAGCCAATAATGACAACTGATATCAATAATTCTGATGGATGAGCCGTCAAAATTTTCTTAAACCATTTATTAAATGAAAATGACACAGACGACTGAATGACTTCAGGTTCCGGTTTCTGCTTTAACTGATTCTTCTTACTTTTCTTTGACATTTCTACCCTCATCCTCAATTAAATGCTTTGCTACCTCTTTAGCCCATTCTCCAGTTAATGAATTTTTCGAAATATTAACCAAATAATCAATCCACAAAACCCCTAACGCGTGTTCCCACACCTCAAACTTTTCACAAATATTCAAAAAAGCCTTCAAATGCACACTACAAAAACCTTTCTCTTTAACAGGCCTACTGCAAATTCTGCATCTCATTCCTTTTTCCACCATTCTTAATTGGACATTTAGTGTTAAGACACAAACGCCAAGACCGTTTAGAATTAATTACAACTTTAACCACTGGATGTCCACAAAACTTGCACAACGTAACTAAAGGTCTAATAACTCCTTTCTGTGGCAACGGAAAAGACGCACTACACTTCTCAAAAAAATAGTTAGAACAACCAACAAACCGTTTACCAGATTTTTTAGAACGCATAATAACCAACTTCCCACTATGACACTTCAGACAAATCCCCACAGTTTGCTCCTCAAGACGAGACCTCCTAACTTTCTGCCCCAAACTCGCTCCAATTTCCAACTGTTTCTCCTTAAATGACAACATTACCTGCCTCAAATTTTCAACTGTCTCCTTAATCACCTTTTGCCTAGTTTCCTGATGTAACTGGATTTGCTCCATTTTCTCTTCAAGTTTTTTTGTCATCTCAGAAGAAACAACACTTGGACAATAACTCTTCAAAATCTCTGTTACTTCAAAACCCAAATCTGTCACGCCAATATTCTGAATACCATCTACATATTTACGATCATACAACATTTGAATAGTCGTTGCCCTAGTCGCCTTAGTGCCTATACCCTCTTTTTCCATCTTTTTAAGAAGACTTGAAGGATTATACCTAGCAGGTGGATTAGTGAACTTCTCTTTTAATACTGCCTTTTTTACCACAACTTTCTGTCCCTCAAAAAACAAAGGCAACAAAACATCATTAGAACACACATATGGTTTATAAAACTCTAACCAACCCTCCTTTAACGTACGATAACCTGCCATAGAAAACAAATTCTGATTAATGTCTACTATAACTTTAACCCGTTGCTTAAGTGCCGATTCCCCAAAAACAGCAAAAAAACGTTTAACAATCAAATCATAAATATTCTTTTCAGAAACATCCAAAACTTTCTCAGGCAAATTACCCGTTGGGTAAATAGCTGGATGAGCAGAATCAAACTTTACACCCTCTTTAGGTTTCAATACAGACTGAGCTAAAAGTTTCTGTACTAATTTCTTATACAACAATGACTTGCCAAGCTTTACCAAAATCGCTCTATACCCAATGGCAGAAGGCAACTTTTGACTACTGGTTCTTGGATAAGAAATCAGAGCCTTAACATAAAGCTGTTGAGCAATCTTGATCGTACGCATAGGCGTATACCTGAAAAGCCTATATGCCTCACTCTGAAGCAACCCTGAATCAAACGGCACTGGTGCACTATGCCAAAACTCCTCCGACTCAATCCTAACAACATGTCCCTCACTAACACTACATGACTTCACAATTCTCTCTGCCTCAAAAACAGTTCCAATAAGCCCACCGTCAAACTCTAAATCAAACACACAACCTTCCACACAAATTTTCACTCTCACACACCAAAACGGTGTCGGAACAAAAATCCGAATACTTCGCTCCCGAGCACTAATAAACCGTAAAGTCGGACCCTGAACACGACCAGAACTCAAAACAGTATACAAACCACAACTATCTTTAACCGCCAAAGTCAATGCCCTAGATAAATTAATACCATACAACCAATCTACCTCATGCCGTGCCAATCCTGACTCAACAAGCGCAAAATCCAAACTAGGCAACAAACTCTCAAACGAGTCTCTAAGTTCCTCCCGAGTAAGAGTAGAAAACTTCATACGCCTAGCAACCCTATCCATGCCCCCACATGCATACCTAAGAACCAAATAACCAATAACACTGCCTTCAATATCAAAATCACAAGCATCTACAAATTCCTCTGCATCCACCGCTAACTTTGAAAGCATCTCCAACCACACACGAGCCCATGAGGCCTTCCGTTCAACTACCCAACGTGGTACCCAATGATACTCAAAAACCGGATAAGACCATCCACCACCCTTACCCTCCTTCACACCAGCAACAGCATACAAATGCCCCAAAGCAGACACAACAACAACATCTTTACCCCCATTTCTCGCCACAAAAAACGGCACACCACACATAACCTCACGTACCGCCTTACCATCATCATCCAAAGCCATCGCTATACGACTCGCGACATCAGGCTTCTCAGATATAACCAACGTATACTTCTTCTTCAAACACACCCAACACACATAACATTTCTAAAAGACACTTCTCTTACAATAAGCTTACACTAATTAAAACTTGAACGCACAAAAAATTTAACAATTAACAACCTAGTTTCTCAATAAAACCTACTTTGTTAGCTGAAAAAAGCGCTCAAACTGCAAAAAGCTACACAAACACACCCTTAACAATTCTATAAATAATTAAACAGTCAAGTGAAATGTAGTTGTGTTTAGTTGTTTTTGGAAAGCCATAAATAAATCGCCTATTGATATAACACAAAATAAATTAGATTTAGAGAGTCATTACGTGAGGGATATTAGTGTCTAAAGATCAAGATAACAACGGTCCAAACTCTTTCGGTAAAATGTTCAAAGTTAATCGTTCCTCTATTCTTGTAATTGCAGCACTAGTTCTGATACTTTTTGTCGCATTTACTGTACGTATTCAACCTATACGTTGGGAAATACCTTTAGGCCAAATACATCTAAATGAGTATGACCCTTATTATCAGTACAGTCTAACCAATTACATGGTGGAAAATGGTTTATTCTCACCTTATACTGATCACTGGATTAATTATCAACAATGGTATCCTGATGGACTTGACATGTCCGGATCTCTCCCAGCTTTACCTATGACAGCAGCTGTCCTATATCAGGCAGTTAGCTTTTTAGGTGTAAATGTTGACTTGATGACATTCTGCTCATTATTAGCCGTGGTCTTAGGTACACTATCTTGTTTAATACTTTATTTTGTCGGAAAAGATTTAGGCGGACGCGCTGTTGGTTTATTTGCAGCACTCCTTCTAGCTTTAGCACCATCCTTCATACAGAGAAGCTCTCTTGGCTTCTTTGACACAGAATTACCCGGCATTATTGGTTTACTGCTATTCACCTTTATGTTCCTAAGAGCAATAGATCAAAAACGCTCTCTACGTGGGACTCTAATATATTCTATAGGCGCCGCTCTATCCTTAGCATATTTCATATGTGGATGGGGTGCAGCGTATTACATCTTAGGACTATCAGCCCTTTTCATCTTTGCAATTGTCATACTAAAACGCTATGATCGACGCATACTAATGAGCTATGGCATATCCATGGGTATAGGCTTGCTTATTGCTATACAGTTCCCATCAATCGGATATTCCTACCTTACATCCGCTCCAGTACTTCTCGTTGCCACAGCTTTCATAGCATTACTCATTGCCGAGTTCATGCGGCATAATATTTCAACAAAAAACAAACTATACATAGCGGTTGCAGCATTCGCGGCAGTACTTGTCAGCCTCATCCCAATGGTCTACTTCGGCTACATCGGTGACATCAAAAGCAAATTCATCGCAGTTATCTCCCCAATAGCTCGGGCCTCTACACCATTAATTGCTTCAGTAGCCGAACACAGAGTCACAGCATGGGCTAACATTTATACCGAACTTGGCATATGCATATTATTCTTCCTAGTAGGCATATATTTTACACTCAAAAACCCAACTAACCGTAACATATTTCTAATAATCTTCGGCGTAACAGGCCTCTACTTTGGCGCCTCAATGGTCCGTTTACTAGTAATCTTCGCACCAGCATTCGCCCTGATTATGGGTATGGGTCTAATTAAACTACTAAAACCCTTTACCACTCTGCTAAAAGAAACCCCTAACACGGCTATGAAAGCAAAACGCAAACTATTCCGAGTTAACAAAGAATTTAGCATCCTCGGCATACTGATGATATTTATCATTCTTATGACACAATTCGCTTTCACTCCACGCATAAATGGCAATGAATTAGTTTACACACCACGGGCCTATGCTAACGGTTACATGCCTACATCAATTAGTGCTGCAGGTCTTCCAGTAGTTCCATATGAACCGCTAACTCAATGGATAGACATGTTACAATATACTAACAATAACTTACGACCAAGTAATGTGGTTGTTGCATGGTGGGATTATGGTTACTGGCTAAGCGTTGTCGGCAACGTTACCACACTTGCAGACAACGCAACTATTGATGAACAACAAATAGAAAACATTGCTTTTGTATACATGGGCACAGAAGAGCAAGCATTAAAAATGCTCTCTACATATGGTCAACAAAATGTTCAATACATCCTAGTCTTTACCACTCTATACATTGTTCCATCTGAAGATTCTGAAACTGGATATGTTTCATTTCCTGGCAATTACGGTGATGAAGGTAAATGGGCGTGGATGGCAAGAATCTCTGGTGGAGCAAAAGACCGTTTAATCAGTGAAGGTTTCATGTATCCAGACCAAGCTTGGACAGATGAACATGCATTTGGAGCTTTTGATGAAACTTATAATCAATGGATGTGGAGCGTACAGGGAGCAGAAACAGTAATCTACAAACTATTAACTGACGTCGAACACCAATACGCTGCAGCTCATCCTCTCGTTACAGCAACTAGCGTAGTAAATACAGAGTTACAATATTTAACGGCCGTATACATTTCCGGCTTAGACACAAACTTTAACCAACAAGGTGACTTAATCCCCTTGGTTGGTCTCTACAAAATCGACTGGGCAGCATACAACAAAGACCATCCAGTACGTTAATCCAATCAACCAACTGATGTGATAACTAAAACGTGTTCCCAAAAGTTCCAGACCAACACAAAAATGGTAAACCATTAATCCCAAACGGCTTAGGAGTACTATTCGTACTATTCACAGCTGTATACCTCTTTTTGTTATATTTCCTCGGCATTGGCTCCATATCTAATGGCATCTCTGCACCACTAACCCTTGCAGTTTGCATACTTTTTGGTGGTTTTATGGGCCTTCTTGATGACTGGATGGATCTAAAATGGCGCTACAAAGCTTTCATGCCCCTGATCGCAGCATTACCACTAATCTATTTTGCAATAGACATGAACGCCCGCACATCAGTTACTTTACCCTTCATAGGGTTTTTAGATTTTGGCATCTGGTACTTCTATCTGATAATACCCTTAATCGTAATGATCGTAACTAACACAATTAACATGCTCGGTGGCCTTAACGGCCTTGAATCCATGTGCCCTGCCATAGTAATCTTAGGCCTGATGAGTATTTCAGTATTCACATCATCTTTTTCCTTCTACTTATTAATGATTGGCCCAATAATTTTCTGGATCATACTTTCCGCCCTAAACTTTCAAGGAAAAATATTTGTAGGCAACTCAGGCAGCTTTGCTATTGGTATGACCATCGCTTCATTTGCCGTTATCGCTGATGTAAAACTCAGCCTACTAATCTCAATAATACCCTACATCTTCAATTCTTCCCTAATTCTACTAACAGTCTTCTTTACACATAAAAAAGCAATCATCACCTCTAACAACAATAAACTCGAATCCAGCCATAGACGAAGCTTAGTCACAACAATAACCTACCACCGCCCACTAACTGAGCGCAAAATAGTCACTATAATTGCAATAATAGTCGCGCTATTCACGTTACTTGCAGTTATCTATGCCCTAATCTAAACAAAAAATTGAGCCAGTTTAGTTAACCCAATAATCTCATCAAAATTTAACCCCAACGCATCTAGCACTTGATCAAAAGTTGATTGTAAATACGCAATGTACTTATCCGTATCAATTTCATTTTTATAAGTTAGCTCAACAGGTTTTACACGTTCTTTATTGCTGTTAACTTTTACAAAACTGATAAGGTCACCTGCTCGTAAATCCTTCCCACTTTTTTGTAAAATGAATGCTGCTTTCACATGTTGAGGCGTAGTTTTCGTATACCTGCTAAGATCATCACCTAGAACAACGTGAAATGCCAATTCCGTATTATCACTCCATTCTCGTCGTTTAAGACGCATATACCGATCTTTAATAATGTTTGTAATATCTTTCTTTGCTGCCTCAAATTCAGCTGGCGTTTTGACCTTTGCAAGACGCTCCTTCATTTGGTTAAACGCGTCTTTAATAAAAACTGGGATATGTTTCTTTTTACCTGTTAAACCTTTAACATCAACAGTGCCATTTTCTAGTACTCCTAAGTAATTCTTTTTACGAGCACTAAAAACTGCATATCTGTATACTTTATCAACATCAATATTCATGTTTAAGTGCTGTTCTGTCCAACGGGTTACTTCTTCTATTTGTTCTTTAGACGGATTTTTAAGAAATAAACTGTCAGTATCACCGTAGAGTACTTTTACTCCTGAAGCTCCGGCATGCTCAAGAATCTGAGTGATGCTGTAGCGACCAATTGAGGCAGTTGCTTCAGCGACGGGTGGACAGTACAAATCAAAACTGTCTGCTCCAAAAACACCGTAACTAGCGTTCAAAATAACTTTAAGTGCTCCCTGTACGGTATTGTACCAGCTTCGTAGTTCTGGTGGTAAGTTATTGTCTTTGGCACGACTTTTATACCACCTTACGCGTAAATCTCTAAGTGAGCCTATTAGTAGACTTTCAAGGGCTCGTTTTTGGGTACAGACCCAGTGTTGTGTGTCTGGAATTGTATGTTTTTTACATTCAGGATGGTCACAGTCAATTGATTGATAACCTAGATTCCAGACTTTAATGATTGATGGATATAGGCTGGGAAAATCCATGACCGCAACATTGAAATGAACTCCTGGTGTTGGTTCGACAACTATTGCACCTTTGTATTTTTTGCCCTTTATTGTAGCTGTTGTGCTGGTTCTGCCTTTTTTTGTTAGAATGTCTTCAGCATTTGGGATTAAAAGGTTTTGTTTACGGTGCTCTCGATGCATAAAATTACGTATCCAACGACTAACTCCTTGTCGACTCACATCTTCCATTGGCATGCTACTTATCCGTGCAAGTAATAGTATTAGCTTCATAGCAGAGTCGTCTTCAAAACTTGTTAGTTTATACGTGATTTCTGAATCACGAAGACAGTATTGAGCTAACTCGCTATAGGTAAGGTCGCCGAAGGTTTTGTTTAATTGAATTTTTTCTATCCCTAAAAGCGCTGCACCTACATCGCCAAGACTTACGTCTTTGTAACGATTGCCAAACGCATAGCCTTGGATTGAACGGTTGAAGAAGAATTTATACAGGTCTATATGGATACTGTATTTTATTAAACACACTCGTTTTCCTACTTCAATTGGAATTTCTTTTCTGGGGATTCCTATGTTTAATGCTCGGTGGACTAGATATCGAAGATCAAAGTCGTCTCCGTTAAAAGTTAGAATGAATGGAAAATCGTTTAAGACTTTGAAAATTTGACGTATTAACTGTTCTTCTGTATCGCAAAATTCTATATCTATATCTACATCTACAAATGTTTGGGTTTTTTCGTTTGTTCTGTCTTGCCGTTTTAAGACAAGAACTTTTTCATCTCCATCTGAGCTATAGATCGAACATGCAATTACTGGAAAAGAGCCTTCTCTTGCATCAGGCACACGATTAGATAATGGTGAGAAGACTTCAATGTCAATGGCAGCCCTGCGAAATTTCGGCGCAGGATATTCAAGTAGCTTAGCCCACATTTCAGTAAATTCTTGTTCTTCAGGTGTTTCATTGCTGAAATTTTCACGGATTTTTTCAAGAGTTTGCTCTGCTTCATGAATTGGTGCTTCTTCTATGTCTCCATTTTTTATTCGGTAAGTCATTCCTGGTAAAAGTTGTTGGTCATAAATGTATGATTGATAATATTTAATTTTGGATTCCCATATTTTGGTTTCGCTGTCTTGAATTTGACCACCACACACTTGGGCGTAATCTTCTGGAATAATGTCTCTAATAGTGCCACTTGGCCTGCCCCCAATTGCTAAGGGATCTTTGGCTATAATTTTTGTTACTTGAATATGTTTATTGGATAGAGGGTCAAATTTTTGTTCAGTTATACAACTATCAAAACCTTGATGTTTAATAATCCTGTCAAACTGCATGATTTTTTCTTGTGGCAGATTAGTTAAACAGTATGGTTTATGTCTTCTGTTGTCATACCAAAAATATAACTCTCCAGATTCAGGCTCGTAAAGTTTAATAACAGCCTTTTTTTGCTGTCCATTATATGACGCAGAAACAAAATAGGAAACTGGCAAATTTAACGGTGCAATTGGAGGCAAAATTCTATTGTTTCTCTCTTTTTTAACTGGTACTAAACCCGTTTTTTCTTCAACAACCACTAATTGTGTTGTTTGTTGCTCTGATATCTTTTCAGCTTGCACTACTTCTTCAACCGGTTGAGCTGATGGTACGGAGTTACTGTCTTTTATAAAGAAAGAGTCTAAAGTTCTATTCTGCGCCATTCCCATTTAGTCCTTACACTCTTTATTACACAGCAAGAATAAAATCTTGCTCCATAAAACACATTACCTGAAAGGGCTTAACTACCAAACAACAGAAAAATGGTTTGTAGATTTCTTTGTAAACTTTGACCATATATTTTCTTTCTTAAATTTTAAATTTTATTTACAAGTACTACATTCAACTAAATCGTGAACCTACCGTGTTAAAGAATGCTTGGACAATCGCAATTGAAACGCTAAGCTGGATTGAAATGCACCGCTTAAGCGAACACATAGCCTTAGCAAAAACAATCAAACAATTAAATGAAACAAACTCAAATGCCATCCGCTATGCATATGGCATAGTAATAGAGACTACACGTCGCCGAAACCTAATTGATAAATTCATAAACACCACTATCGCCCCTAAAAAAATTGAAGAATTCAATCTTGGTATCCAATCATTTCTAAGACTATACGTCTACCAAACACGCATCGTTAAGAACTGGGACAAATACAACTTGCAAGAAGCCCAAAACATAGCCAGCATAGCTCGCTCAATTCTAGGATGGAAAACCCTCCTGCCAGTAGAACCATACCTTGGCTTTTTATTAACACAAAAAATGCAACCAATTATAGAAACATCTAATGACGAAGAACGTTTAAGCCTTGAAACTTTTCAACCTTTATGGTTTGTAAAATACTGCATTAATTTACTTGGTCCCAAAGAAGCTGTCACTTTTTTAAACGCAAGCAACATCTCACCACCTGTATACATCCGCATTAACACACTTAAAAACAATCCTCAAGAAATACTTCAAAAACTCGAAAATGAAGGCGTAAAACTCCAAAAAGCTGAACCATTACAAAACGTTTACAAAATTCTCGAACTCAAACAAACTATAAACACTCTTGAAAGCTCCAAACTAGGCCTGTTTTACATTCAAGATAAAGCTAGTTGCTTTGCTGCTCAAGCTACTGCACCTCGACCAGGCAATAAAATTTTTGACATTTGTGCTGCACCCGGAGCTAAAACCACTTACCTTGCACAATTAATGACTAATCAGGGTAGTATTATCTCTGTAGACTTTTCTAAACGACGAATGAAAACCTGGCGACAAGAAATCAACTACATGAACGTAACCATCGCCGAGCCCATAACAGCTAACGCATGTATATCCCTACCATTTACTGGAGAAGCAGACATTGTCATTTTAGACCCGCCATGCACTAGCACAGGCGTTTTTGCTAAACAACCTTCCGCAAAATGGCGCTTAAACCAAAACTCTATAGAAAATATGGCTAAAATTCAACAACAAATGATAACCAATTGCGCACAAAAAGTTGTCACCGGTGGCTACATCACGTACTCTACCTGTAGCATAACAATTGAAGAAAACGAAATGGTTATTGAACGTTTCCTAAAAGACCACCCAAACTTTCAACTAGTAGAAATCGAACCAAAACTAGGCTCATCAGGACTTCGAGGACTGACAAAATGCCGTAGACTCTACCCGCACCTGCACGAATGCAACGGTTTCTTCATAGCCAAATTACAAAAATCTTTCTAAAACTGATCTTTTTTAATAAACCCTGCAACATTAGCAACATCAAATATCTAACTATCTACTTTTTGTATCCTTGTTAAAACTGTTTGTACTTGTTATGTAATTGAAGGTTAAAAGAGTTGGAAATGCTTATTATTTGCCTCGTTTATTGCTTGTCACGGAAGGATTAAATTTGAGTGATGAATTATCAAAATTGCCTCCTAATATACAAGAACGATTGCTTCGCCTCCAACAGTTACAGCAAACTTTACAATCTATTCTTACGCAAAAACAGCAGGTTGAAATGGAAAAAAGTGAAGTGGATCAAACTCTTGCTGAAATGGCAAAAACTGCGGATGATGCAGTAATCTACAAAACTGTCGGCTCGTTATTGGTAAAATCTGATAAGGCTAAAGTCTCTGTTGATTTAAATGAACGTAAAGATCTTCTTGTGACGCGAAGTACTGTTATTGCAAAACAAGAAGAACGTGTCCGTAACCAAGTTAAAGAGACTCAAACTAAACTTCAAGAAGATATAAACCCCATTGTGGGTCAACAATAACTTTTTCATAGGGGACTCTTTTTGGTAGAGATGCTAGGTTTCTCCGAGCTAACTACCGAACAAATTGAGACTTTATGTAAAATAGCTGAAGATGTTGCTCGTAAGTACATACAAGTTAAAATTAGTTCTAAACTGGTTGACCGCTTAGATATTATTGTAGATGCGCAAGGTTCAAAACCTCTTGATTTAAGTGTTGAAATAAATCTCCTTTTAAATGAAGTTGCTAAAGGTGTTGATGCTGATGCTTTGGTGAACGAGGCCGTAGCTCAAGCACACTTGGCTATTGAGAATTTTTTGAGAAACTTGATATGAGCATTGATAATATTGTAGACATTTTAAAGAAGCAGCAGGCAACGTTTGTGCTGTTGTTGTGTCATAAGAGTGCTGATGCTGATACAATTTGTGCTGCTTTTGCTTTTCAAGGGTTGCTTAAACGTTTTTTACCTGATTTGGTTGTGGAAATTGGTGCACCTCAAGGTATTAGTAAACCTGCTAAACAATTGATTGAGAATTTGTCTATAATGGTGAATTTGAAACCTAATATAGAGTCTGCTAGTGTTCTTTTTCTTATTGATATGAATACTGTTGATCAGCTTGATGAAGTTGTTGACCGTTTAAACACGTCGGGCGCTCCTATTATGATAATTGACCATCATACACCTAGCTTGGGTACTGAGCAGATTTGTAGTTTTTGTTTAATAAACCAACAGGCAGCTGCTACGTGTGAAATTATACATGATTTGTATCGGCAGGCGGATGTTCAGCTTAGTTTAACTGAAGCAAAAGCGCTTTTTGCTGGTATAGCATTTGATACACGTCACTTTGCGTTAGGTGACTCTGATACTTTTAGAATTGCTGGTGAACTTGTTAATGTAGGGGTGGATGCACAGGAGATGCTTAATTCGTTTTCTAATCCTATTGATAATTCTGAGCGTCTTGCTAAACTCAAAGCTTGTAAGCGAGCGAAGGTGGTGAAAGTTGGTGAGTGGATAATAGCTTTGTCACATGTTAGTGCATATGAGGCTTCTGCTGCTAAATCTCTTGTTGATTTGGGTGCACATGTGGCGGTGGTTGCTGGGAAAAAATCGGGCAAACTTGAGATTAGTCTTCGGTGCAGTAGAGATTTCAATGAAAAAGCTGGTGTACATCTTGGAAAAGATATTTCTATGGTTGCGGGTGAATTTTTTGGGGGAGTTGGAGGTGGTCATGCTATGGCTGCGGGTGTTAGTGCAAAGGGTAATTTGGATATTGCGTTGAGTAAGTGCCTTGAGCTTTTGAAAGAAAAAATCTCGTTAATGTGTAGCTACGCTTAAATGAATCTAGTTGTGCGTATTGTTAGCAGGCACATGCGATGTCGGTAATTAGTTTAAGTGATCTCGTGTATACTTATCCTGGCGCATCTAAACCATCTATTGATGGTGTTTCTCTTAATATAGCGAAGGGCGAGTTTGTGCTTATTACAGGTCCAAGTGGATGTGGTAAAACTTCTTTATGTCGAACTTTTAATGGTCTTATACCACGTTTTTATCAGGGGGAGTTAAAGGGGCAGGTTTTTGTAGCTGGGCAGGATATAGCGGGTAAGCAGACTTTTGATGTGGCTAAGCATGTGGGACTTGTTTTTCAGAATCCTGAGAATCAGCTTTTTGCGTTAAGCGTGGAGAAAGATGTTGCGTTTGGTTTGGAAAATTTGGGTATGTCACGTGAGGAGATGCGTAAGCGTGTTGATTGGGCTCTTAATTTAGTTGGTATTTACGATTTACGTGAGCGGTCTCCACATGAAGTTTCTGGGGGTCAACAACAACGTGTGGCTATTGCATCTGTATTAGCTATGCAACCTGAAATTATTGTGTTGGATGAACCTACCTCTTTTTTAGATCCTCTTAGTGCTGAACGTATTTTTGAGGTTATCTATAAACTTAATCAAGAGCAGGGTATCACTGTGGTGTTAGTTGAACATCGTCTTGATTTAACTGCGCGATATACAAATCATCTTATTGTGATGGATAAAGGCAAAATCTGCTTTGAAGGCAATCCTCGAGAAATTTTGTGCAATGAAAAAGTTTGTCAGATTGGTGTTGGTATACCCAAGGCAACTTTGCTCTACAAGAAACTAAAAACCGCTGGGTTCGATGTCAACTCTCAAATACCTCTATCCTCTGCGGAGTTTGCTGATCAACTGTTAAAGGTGTTAAATCAATAATGATTACAGTTGAAAACGTACATTATTCATATGCAAACAATGTTGAAGCGTTAAAGGGTATCTCTTTAACTATTAATGATGGCGACTTTATTGCAATTATGGGCCAAAATGGCGCTGGAAAAACAACATTCATTAAACATTTCAATGGCTTGCTAAAGCCGTCTTCAGGTTTTGTTCGTGTAAATGGTGTTGAAACCACCAAAACTAGTGTTGCCACACTTGCAAGAAACGTTGGATTCGTATTTCAAAATCCTGATAATCAACTTTTTAGTGAAAGCGTTGAAGACGAAATTGCTTTTGCGTTAAAAAATTTTGGGTTTGACAAAGAAACAATTACTAAACGTGTAACTTGGGCCTTAGAGTTCCTCTCACTAACTCAGTATCGTAAAACCTCTCCCTTCCTTCTTAGTGGTGGTGAACGCAAACGCGTTGCATTAGCTTCAGTTTTGGCTTGGGACCCCGAAACTTTAGTACTTGATGAGCCAACCATTGGACAAGACTATGAACAAAAAGAAAAACTGCGTCATTTTATTCTGCAACTACGAACCAAAAAGAAAACAGTGGTTATGGTTACTCATGATGTAGAATTTGTAGCTGAATGTAACCCTCGTGTAATTTTGATGTGTAATGGTCAAATAGTTGCTGATGGCATAGCTAAGGACATCCTAACAAACTCTAAACTACTTGAAGAATCCTCTATTGTGCTCCCTCAAATAGCTCAAATTTTCACTAAATTATCTATTTTAGGTTTACCTTCTGACATTATTGATATTGATGAAGCCGAAAACACCATACTAACTAAAGCTAAAGAGAGACGATTGAAATGAGTATTTTTGATGGTTTAAAATTCCGAAAAGTCTCTTCCCCTATACATAACATAGACCCTAGAATCAAATTCATCTACGTCATAATAATTTTTATTAGCGCCATCTTATTCCATCAAATACTACCCTTAGCAATACTATTTCTAATGCAATTACCATTTGTATTTATAGCAAAAGTCCAAAAACAATGGCTCCGATCACTCCGAGGTGCAGCTTTTATAGCAGGGTTCATTTTTGTCATAAACATAGTAACTAGGTTATTCTACAATGGATGGCCTACAACTACTCTTGCGACTCTTGAAATGGTCGAACCCGCATTAGGTATGACTATGCGGTTCATCGTTTTGGTAGAATCTTTTTCAGTCTTTTTCCTGACAACCTCCCCAGATTACTTGGGATTAGCGCTCGAACAGTCTCGCGCACCTTACGAATTCGCATTTGCTTTCACTACAGCTGTGCGTTTTGTACCAGTATTAGCTGAAGAAGCTCAAACAATCATGGATGCACAAAAAGCCCGTGGTTTGGAATTGGACAAGGGTAACGTGCTTAAACGTATCCGAAACTACATTCCTATTCTTATTCCACTTATCGTTAGTGCAATTCGACGAAGTTTAGAACTTGCAGAAGCCATGGAGTCTAGAGCCTGGGGTGCCGTAAAGAAACGCACGAATTTGTATCTGCTAAAACTACACAAAGGTGACTACGCTCTAATTGGCATAATTGTGTTGGTACTGCTCGTAACTATTTATGTACGCCTCTTTGTCTTTGAGTCAATTCCACTGTTAAGCACATTCTTCTAAAAATATTTTCATATGGTAACATCCATTTTTTGCTAAACTTGTTTTTGAGCAGTCTACTTTTTGTAGATGTAGTGAAAAAGTTATATTGTAAACCTTATTTTTTATTTGTATAAAGGGTTTTACATGGCAGAGCAATCTCGATTTGGTACTGCTGGAGTACCTCCGACTTTTAGGTTACTTAAAGCAAAACTACCTGATATTCCTCTATTATTGCGAGAAGAGGAACTTGATGCTTTTGAATATCAGGCTGTACGGTGGGGTACTAAACCCCAGATAAAACAGCAGGAAGCAGAAAAGCTTGGTGTTGAAGCAAAGAAGTATGATATTCGTTTAAGTATGCACGGTTCATATTTCATAAATTTAGCTGGCACACCGAATGTCATCGCTGCTAGCAAAGAACGTCTTATTGCTGGAGCAATAGCTGCAGACTGGATGGCTGCGTATGTTATTGTGTTTCATACAGGTTTTTATGGAAAATTTGAAAAAAGCTATGCTTTTAATGTTTGTCTTAAAGCCTTAAAGGAAGTAAGTCAAACAGTCAAAGATTTAGGCTTAAAAGTCAAACTTGGTCCTGAAACTATGGGTAGAAAATTTCAAATTGGTAGTATAGATGAAATAATAACTATATGTCAAGAAGTTGAGAATACCCAATTGGTTGTTGACTGGGGTCATTTGCATGCAAGAGATTTAGGAGTTTTTAAAAAAATCGATGACGTACGCGCTGTAGCAGAAAAGATTGAATCAACGCTTGGTTCTGAAACACTTCAAAGTATGCATTGTCATTTTTCTAAAATTGAATTCTCCAGCCAAGGAGAACGTAAACACCATATATTAAATGAACCACATTATGGACCAGAGTTTGAGTTATTGGCAAAAGTGTTGATTGATTTTAAAATGCATCCTACTATAATTTGTGAGACTCCACTTCTTGATGTTGATGCGCTAAAAATGAAACAAATGTTGTGGCATATCTTAGGAAAAAACGATGTTAATCTTCAAAATTTATCTCTCTAACAATGGTTTTTTAAATCCTCTTTTATTTGGATTTCCTTTTTGGACACTGGAATGTAGAAGCCGTTAGTCATGTTGCGAATGTCGTTTCAATCCTTGTTGTGTTGAATGTGTTGACTTGGTATCCCTACATTAACATCGACACTAACTCAACTATTCTGGGCTTGTTAATTCCTGATTATACCTAATGTTTAAACCTTTGATAGGATAATCGCTTTAAATTCTGACGACAGGATTTTTACAATCTTGCAAAAGGGATTATATATTCTTTGTTTTGTTGGTGTCAAGTGGCTTTTAAAAATTTTTAGGTAAATACTGTTAAAAAATGAATTGTGGAATTGGGTTTAGTTTAGATTTGTTTTCCGCAGTTTTTGCAGAAATTGGCTTCGGATTTGATGGGTGTGCCGCATTTGGGGCAGAAGTTGGCTTTGGCGTTTGTTGCTTGGGTCGGTTGATATGGCAGAGGTGTTGGGGGCGGCGGGTAGGTATAGGCTGATTCGGGCAATGTTTCGATATATGCCGTTTCGCGCAGAGTTTTACGTGCTTTATACCACCAATACGGCATCGCAAATGTGCCGATTACCGCGCCTGCCGCTAAGATGAACAGGAAAAACACAAGAAATATAATCGCCGCAAGTATGGAGAGGGGAATGATTCTGATGTGCTTCTCCAACACCAAAGAACTGTCTTTTTAATCCCCACCAAGCCTGCTCCAAAACCATAAGACTGAACAATCAGAATAAGCCCCGCCAACAACACCAAAATAACTTGTGCCAACACACCCGCAGAGCTGAACTCTTGCACAACAGCGGGTAACCCAAAGCCAATTAAAAATATCAATGATGTCATAATTATAGCGCCCGCAACAACGCCTATTTTGAAAAGCAAAAGGTCGTTTTTTGCGCTTCCACGTTTTTTCGTATTGCGTTTAGTACGCAAATACGGCATAGGGTCATGTTTGTTATGCTTTTTCGGCTCTCCGAGATACATTCTTGGCACAAATAGACTTTGCAATGTTCATTGGCGCACTGCCCCGCCGCTTCCCTATCATGATGAAAAAGACACCTCATAAGTTTAAACTTCATTGATTTTTTACACGTTCACAATAAAAAGATTGCGGATAAATAGTTTAATTTAATCCACATACTTTTCATAAAGTGTACTTTTTGCAAACATTTTTTCTAATATTTTACCTTACAAAAAAAACTCTGTCAACACATTTTACCAAAACTTAACATACCCACACCACAAAAAACACATATCCACACATAAAAAACCCCCGCAACCCCTCAATTTTTGATTATTACAAAATCTACACCTTTTGAAGGTCATGCCTTAGAATAGTTGATGTTTAAATTCTAACACATTTATGAGGAGCTCGAAGAGAGTTGTGTGCATTTCTAGTGATTTGGAATAACAAATAGTTTTACGGGCTAAACGTTAAAGTCTTGTACGAAACGTTAGATGTTTGCGCTCAATGCGTTGCGTATTTCTCTTACCTGTGCGTAAAATGTCCCGTGGTATGGCATCATGGTAAGCAAAGTTATCATCTAAAAACACAGCAACAATTTCCACCTTTAACCCTGATAATGATGTCAAGAGTTTTTGCAACACTTTATGCTTCTTTTGAACCAAAAACATATGCAATAATTTCTCCCGTATCATGACTTATTGCACGCCATAACCAACAAGGCGTCTTCTTGCAATAAACCCTACACCTACATCTCACACTACTTCAAGACGAATCTTTAAGACTTAAGATTTTTGTATTTTGGGTTTAGATTTGTTTGAAGGTTTTTTGTTTTTTTTTAAACGGTTATGGCAGTGTTTTGGTTGATGCCTAAGGCCCGTGAGGTGTCGCGGATACTACTGCTGTTTAGAGACATTTCTACTATCAGTACTTTGGTTTGGGGTGTAGTACCGTTGTTTGTGTGCTTGTGTTTGGAAGGTTTTTTTGCATGTGTTGCATTTGCAGTGTGGGGTTCCATTTACTTGTTTGTTTGTTTGCCTATTTTCGCCACAGCCTCGCTTCTGCAATGTATGCATTTTACAGTTACTTTTACCACAACTATCGCCATTAAACAAAATAATATGATATTTCATTTATAAACTAATTTGAGGCATGACCGAAATTTCTGATGTTGCAAATAAACTAACAGAAAACGGTACGCTAACGCCTAAAAGTTTTGATGATTGTTTGCATATTGCTTGTTCGTTGGTTTATGATTGTACATGTATAGCTTCGTGGAATTTTAGGCATATTGTTAATATTAGGACTGTTAGGGGTGTAAAGTTGGTTGCGGCGCAAACTGGATATGGGGCGGTTACTATGATTTGTACGCCGCCATACTTTATAGGAGGAGACGATGATGAAGGTTAAATTGAAAATTAGTGAAGACTTTACGATTGATGATATTCATGCTATTAGGCGGTATAATTATGAGGTGACTAAGGGTCTGTCTGTGCAGGATAGGATTAGGTATTATAATGAGCCTGATTTTAGACGTGAGGTTGAGGCGCGTTATTTGAAACAACAGTACTGTATAGTGGCTGAAATGAAATAATTGTCCTCTTAATAGCGGTCAATAAATAATTTGATCATTCATCTTGATTCAGTCAAAAGTATTGGAACTTTAAAACCTTGAATATCATTTATTGGAAATCTGTTTGAACAACATTGGCAGACAATTAGCCTTTTGTCAGTATTGGGTATAAGTTTGCTTGAGCAAATTGGGCAAAGTAAAAAGATTTGTGGAGGTTGGTTGCTTCTTATGAAAACATTTCCATTTTTTCTATTGTTTGCATTTATTCTAGTTATCATTCCTTGTTTGCCGACTTCTTTCATATCCATGATACTGAACCATCTGGTTAATAATTCAACGAATTGATCTTTTCCAAACCAGTGAGAATAAAAACCACCATCAGATGTGCTGAATGTTTTTGTAGTAGCATCCCACTTCAAATCGCTGCCTACCAAGCTTCCCAATTGTTTATACGTATCTTTACCAACCCACTGCTTGGAAGGGACAAATGGTATTAAATTATGAAGCGTCAGACGAAAAAATAACTCGCGATTTACTCAGCATTGACTCAAAAGGCGGATTAAGCAGCATTGGCGTAGGTGTTTCTTACACATTAGGTTTAGATTTTTCGTTTAGTTTGCCGGCATCAGCGTACCCTGTATATTCTAAGACTTCATTAAACATGAAAGACACTATTGGATACGCAGGAGAAATAAAACTATTAAATAGTGGAACTAATTTTTGGCACATAATCCCCAATGAAAAACTAATTATTGTAGCCCACCATAAAGAGAATAAGAATAATGCTGAAATAATCGAATATACTGTCGCTGGCACATGGGATATAAACTATGGTAAACATAAACCCGTTCATACGTATGAAATAGATGCTACAGCAAAAAAAACGACGACAATTCAATGCAAAGACACAAATCATTGGCATGTTAATTGGTATTTGGTTTACTGGGAAACATATTGCGAGTATCATAAAAGAGCAGGTGCGTATTATTTTGAGCCAAATTGCTCATATGACATGGTAAAAGTTAGTGGACAACACTTCACTGGAACAAGTGGATCTGTCGCTCACACGATTGTTTATTTGGCTAACGATGGCACAAACGCTCCAACAGACACAAGTAGCCCTTACACAACAGGAACAGAGGTTACGGTTCTCGGTCAAAATAGTATGACTCGCTCGGGTTATACGTTTCAAGGCTGGGTAGATAGTACAAGTGGGCAAACCTACCTACCCGGTAGCACTTTTGCAATAAAGGAGGACACCATCTTAGTTGCCGTGTGGTCCCAAAACCCAGTGCATTCAGTGAATTACGCTACACACTATGAAGCATCAGACATTCCGACAGGCGACAATTATATTGCAGGTACTGCGGTAAAAATCTCTGATGTAGTGCCGACAAGAGCTGGATACACATTTGCTGGTTGGCTCTATAATGGAGTTACCTATCGAGGAGGTAACACATTTACAATGCCTTTTGCTAATATAACCCTCGTGGCTCAATGTCGCCTATTCCCTTGTATAGTGTAATTTACGATGTCAATGGAGGTTCAGGCTCGATAACCGAAGGAAGCTATGTTGCTGGTGCTACAGTGGCAATATCTAATACCGAGCCAACAAGGCCAGACCAGAAATTCGTTGGATGGCATTACAATGGAAACACATATACAGCCGGTCAAACTTTTACAATGCCTAACTCGAACATGATTTTAATTGCACAGTGGCAAAATATCCAGAAGTATGCAGTATCATATGATTCTAACTATGGTGACTCAAATGCTCCTATTGACACAAAAAGCCCATATTTTTATGGTGAAACAGTAGTAGTTCTCGATAAAGGTGGCATGACGCGCATAGGTTACACTTTCGTGGGCTGGGCTGTAAATCAAACGGGGCAAACCTACGCCGAAAACAGCATCTTTGCTATCACCGGAGATGTTCGATTCTATGCCGTGTGGCAAAAAGACAACGAACCCAATAACAATAACAGCAATAACAATAATAACAGTGGAGAAGACAAAGTCTCAGTAACTCCAACACCAACCGTAGCTTCCACACCAATGTTAACACCTAACGAGTTATCAACGTCCGGTAAATCAGTGATTGAAGAAAAACCATCTTCAGAAAACGACTTGTCCCTTTGGGTAATCGTGTTAATAATAGGGCTAATCACAACAGTTATTGCCGTATCAGCCCTTTTGCTACGCAAAAACTCAAAAGTCTAACAAACAAAAAATAGGTGGCGTTGGAGTGCCACGATTTTTTCATTTTCCCCAAAAATCATTGATTTGCACGTGTTTGCGCGTGTAGTTCGTGTACAATGATAGGTAAGGCGTACTAAGATAGGAAGCTTTTCAGGTGTACTAAGAGCAACTCTTGCAGAGCAGGTAAATTTGATGTGAATTTTTACGCATGTTCCGGCTCTAAATCCGGTGTTTTCTCCTGAAACTTAAGAGGTTGGTGAATGTTATGTGGATTGGTTTAATGCAGTTTCAGTGAGTGCCGTGTAGCGTTTTGTTTTGTGCGGGAACTTGTTTGTGTGTTGTTTAGTTGTGTTAGGTTTTGCATTGTAAACTATAGCAGTTTAGTTTTTTGTTAGCTATATGTGTTTTAGAGTGTGGCTTTTTTATGTTGTTTAACACACAAATAATGTCGGTTATGTTACTACAAACATTTTTCTCAATGTTAAAAATTACAACAATAACTAACGAAAAGTTACACTACTATAAAACAGCTACATATAGTTTCAATATGGCTATTCATCTTCGTTGATTACTTCTTGGTTTATCCACCATGCTTTCTTTTTACCTGCACGTTCTCCGCCGTAGTAGTCAATTACAGATTTACCTAACTTCTTTTTGGAGGCTTTTTGAATTTTCTGTAATCTGTTTAAAACTATCCATCTGTTGCTTTTGAGGTATTCAGCTAATTCTGGTGTTGTTGCCCCTTTATAGTGCATTAGGTAATCAATTATTTTGCGGTCGGTTTCATCTATACAAAAACTGTGTAGGTCAATTTTACAATGTGCAAACGTTAAAAGTTCTAACTCGGAAAGATATTTCCTGACCTGTTCCAATTCATTTTCAAGTATGTCCATTCGTTCCTCTAAGGCTAAAATTTTGTCAGGCCTGGGCGTTTTTTGTAATTTTTCACTAATGGCTTCACGAATAAAGTTACCTCTCTCTCCTTCCGAAATACGTAACGTAAATTCTTTGTAAACCTCCTCAGAAATTTTTGCTGTTACAACTCTACTATTATCGCTCACCTAAACATCCCAACACTAACATTATATTTCCACCTATTCATTTTTTTCCACAACCTCAGCATTCTTAAATCATAAAAACTTTCATATAGCGACTTTTCTTCTAAATTATTTTTTTACTTTTTCTCTTAAATCAAATTGTTGTTTGTTCTGTTAACTTCATTAATTCTTGACAATGCTGATCAACTGTGGTGCATAGCAAAATTCGAAGTTGTTCTCCGCCAATTTTTTTCTTTTTTATTATTGATGTCTTTTTAGCTAATTCTTTAGCGCCTAAATAATCAAACCATGTTCTAAAGTCGTCTTTATTCATGTGGAACTCTATAGATTTTAAATCGACTCTGGTTATTTTGTTTCCAAAATCATATAGACTATGTGCGTGTATATGAAGCGGTTCATTAGTGTCCGTGTGAAAATTAAAGGCTTTATCATGAGGTGCATAAGCAATTATACTCTTAGCGTTTTCTTTGGTGATTGGTTGTATTCCAAGGGTTTTTTTCCCCTCATCTGTTAACATGTATAGTTCTTTTTTGAGTAAATTTACATATCCTCTGTGAGTAAGCTTCGTGAGATACGTTGTTGTAACTGAAAGCTCTTTATTGTTTTCGTTAGCAATCTGTATGGCTTCTATTGGCTTACCATTTAGAAGCATGCTTTCCAATATTTCCATTTCAATTGATGACAAACTCATTTCTTGCACTTCACCATATAGTATTAATGTAGTGTCCTGTTAATCAAAGTTGTTTGTGTACTTTATCTTTAATTATTGATTTTTATCCAAGTATATTTTTTGGTTTGCGTCTACAATGATTGAGTTTATTTGGTAGTTTAAGGGATACCGCGTTTTTACCATAAAATTCTTAACTCTATATACTGTTGATAATATATGAGTCGTGTTGACGAGCTACGTTGTCGAGTTTCTCGTGAAGCGGCGGCTCTGCTCTATTTTGGTGTTGAAAAAGAGTATAAGCAAGCTAAGCTTAGAGCGGCCGAAATTATTGGCGTTCATTTTTTGCCTACAAATTTTGAAGTTGCTTTGGAGCTTGATGCACTTGCTGACGAAAAGGAAGGTTATGTGCGAAAGGAGCGTCTTTTTTTGATGCGCCAAGAGGCTCTTAAATTTTTAAAGCTTTTGGCTGAATTTTGTCCTTTGTTGATTGGTAGTGTATGGCGTGGAACTGCCCGGCTTGGTAGTGATATTGACATAGCTGTTTATACAGATTCACCTGGGCAGGTTCTCAAACTTTTACGTGACTCTAACGTGATAGTACATCGGTCGTGTTGGAGCAGAGTTAACAAACAGGGTGTCACTTTATCGTCTTTTCATATTTATGCTGAAACTGAGACAAAAAACAGTTTAGAAATCACCATTCGTAGTTCAGATGAGGCAGATAAGAAAAGGAAGTGTAATATTTTTGGTGATGAAATTAAAGGTCTTAACATTTTTGAGCTTGGAAAATTACTTAAAGAGAATGCTACAAAACAATTTTTACCTTAATTTTTAATGTGTTATTTTTTTCAAAAAGGTCTTAAGGCTCTTTTCCAATATTATTGTTGATGAGAATGGCGATCGATAAAAAATCACTCAAGGAAATGTTTCCTCATCTTTATCGTGAACTTGAAACCTCTGAAAACAAAATTTCTATAGATGCCGTTCGCGAGAGTCCTGAAGTCGCAGAAATGGCTGCCGAAATTGAAGATGTTTGTGAGGAGGAATTTCTTAAACCAACTAAGACAATTGATAAACTACGCCATTTTAACCCTTCAGTAGTAGATTTTATACGACGATGTGATACTGATGAACAGGCACAAGAAATTATTTTTTATCTGCAAAAAAGGGGTGAATTAACACAAGAACAAGCTGAAGATTTAAAAGGTGTACTTAAACAAAAAGGAGTGCGTGGATTTGGCTCCAAAAAAGAAGAGAATTACTATTTCCATGAAGGCGGTCTTTAAACATGTTTTTCTTATTTATTTCGAACGTTAATTATCGGTTTTCTTAGGTCATGTAAAAAATTGAGTGTGTGCAACCTAAATCCTTTTATTTTACAATAGGTTTCAAACATGTTGAAGGTATATTAAATGGTTAAAATTGTTGTTGACCCAAAATGCTCTGGCTGCGAAACATGCGTAAATACATGTCCTGTGTGTGTTTATGAGATGAAAGACGGTAAGGCGGTTGCTGTTAATGCAAACGAATGTCTTATTTGCCGAGCATGTGAAGCTCAATGTCCTGAAGGTGCACTTCAAATAGTTGAATAAACGCTCTTGCACAAAGCTTCAATAAGCATGTAAAAACTCTCACTTTTGAGAGCATTCTTTTTTATCATTTTTATCAATTAAAGGATTCCTTTAGTGTTGATTAGTGTTGAGTGATTTTTTGAAAACGTTTTGTTATATATTCATTAACTGTTTGGTTGTTTTTTTGTGCTATTCTTTTAATTGCATTGTTGATGCCTGTGGAGTACTGTACTGCCTTCTTGGGCTTATTAGCAATTGATGCTGGTAAACCCATGTTCAATGCAACTTTACGTAGTAATAGTTTTCGAAGAGAAATAGGACTCTGTTCAATTTTCATTTCAGTTGGTAAACTTAATGCAAACTCCGCTAAATCAAAACTGCAAAAAGGTAATAGTAACTTTATATCTGTATTTATACAGATTTTTTTGTCTCGTTCTAAATTGGTTTTATAGTTTTTCGTTACATCATTAAATATTGTCTGTCGAACTTTTTCTGTTCCCTCTTTACAATACTCATTGATATATCTTTGATAACCCCCAAATAATTCGTCTGCTCCATGTCCTGTGAGCAAAACAGTATGTCCTGCTTCTCGAGTTTTAAGGGCAGTCCAATAAAGCGGTACACCGATAGCTGTCTTAACTGGATCAGGTTCCTCAATTAAATCTACCACTAAAGGCAGTGTATTTTCTACATCTGACTCTTTGAAGAGATGTAACTGTATGGGTAAATTCAGTTTCTTTGATGCTTCAATTGCTGTTTTCGTTTCAGGCTCATTCTCTAAACTAACATGAATTAAATCCACTTTAACCCCGCATTTATTTGCAATATACGCAATTAAACTGCTATCTAACCCGCCTGAAAATGCGACTGCGACCTCTTTTAATCCTGCAATTCGCATTTTAACCGCATGTTCTAAGAGGTTCTGTAGTTTTTCTGTAGCTTCATCTATTGAACTTTGTTTAGGTTCTGTGTAAGTAAAAGTTTTAATCGGTTTAAACCTAAAACCTGTATTAGTTAACAAGCCTAAATTACCTGGTGGAAAAGATTCAACTTTATCTATACCTAGCTGCCATAACGATTTACGGTTCGATGCAAATGCTGCTACATCTGTATTTTCACCAAAATATAGAGGTTGAACACCCATTGGATCTCTGATAGCAATTATTTCTTCATCTTTTAGCACAAGTAACAAATAGTTTCCTTCTGTTTTTTCAATAATGGTTTGTAATTGTGCCTCAAGGCATGAGGGTTTTTTGATAATTTCTTGTAGTGCTTCTTCTTTAGTTATCGGTTCATAGATTGTACCCTCAAAAACAATTGCAACTTTATTCGATTGTAGAAAACTATATGATTTTTTTGCTTCCTCAGTGTAGGAGTAGCCAATAATTGATTGCGAGTTAATGTTTTGTCTATTTGGTGTCTCAGTTTTTTTGTGAGAAATCATTTTTTCAGTGTCAGCAACTGTAAAATTTAGAGACTGACTGTATTTGTTATTTTTTAAAATGCCAATAGCTGTTGGTAATGCGGGTTTACCTCTTCTGTTAAGCACTGCAATGGTTGTTCTCATTTTTTCACGCTATTAATTACTTTTCAATGGTTAATACTCACAGACATACGCTTTAATTTATCCTTCTCTAACGTAAAATACAAAATTGTTTGTTTTCTTTTCTAAAAAGTTCTTGTTGGTCCTAAAATAGCGTTTTTTGTTTAAACTCTTGTGCCTTGAATGATTCTTTGTTCTCATAATCTTTTTCAATAGTCCCTCCTACTTGTTCTTTTATTCTTTTAGCCATGCGTGAACCGATTAATGGCAGGTGTGTTAAGTCTTCTATGGATGCTATTTTGAGATCTTCTACGGTTTTGTAGCCTGCATTGTAGATTATTCTTCCACGTGTTCTACCAATGCCTTCTAAATGTATAATGGGTAACAGTTCTTGTTTTATTCCCTTAAATATGCGTTCTTCTAGTTCGTTTGAGAGAAACTTTATTTTTTTATCTGCATCTAATAGTGGAGCTAATTCGTGTGTTGCGTGTAGTAACCATTTCGCGTTTTCTATAATGCGGTATAAGTCTCCTGGTTGTACTCCGAATTTTTTGATGAGTTGATCTTCAGTTATTTCTTCTATCCATTGTTTCATAATTATGGCCGTTTTGATTTCGCCAAGGAATTCTTCGTAGCCAACACGGTCTTCCCACTCTCTTGGGGGGTTAACTAAAATTTCGTCTTTATATTGTTCTAATTGGAGATTTAATACGTCAATTTCTCGTGCGTGAGGACGCATTACTGGTCCCATATCTGGCGTGTGAGAAATCATATGTAATAAACTAAACTCAGTTAGGTAACCTGATTTTTTGACGAGTGCTTCACGCATGATTACTGCTGATAGGGGATCGATGTATAGTTCACTTACACGTTTGCCAAATTTGGTTGCGTAAATATCTCGGCGATCTACTGTTATCATTTGTTCATTAAATAGGTATTTGAGAATTTTTGTAACAATAATTTTAATGGCTTTAACATCGTATTGATATGTATAGAAGGTTTTTTCAAAAAATTCAAAGATGCCTTCTTCTGTATGGGCATAGTCTGATGCAATTGTTGATAATACATGTCCGCGGATGATTTTTTCTACTGCCATTTTTGACCAGATACGCTCAGTTTTAGCTAATACATATCCTTCCATTAGGTAGTCTGCTTCATCTCGTGTTTTAGCAATAATTACTGACTCCCCAAACTTGTCATATTTTGGTCTTCCTGCTCTGCCAGCCATCTGTTTATAGTCCAATACTGGAATAGGATAATTGCCATATCCCGCTTCAAAGCGGCGATAATCTTGTATAACTACTATACGTGCAGGTAAATTAACTCCCCAAGCTAGTGTAGGCGTTGCAGTTAATACTTTGAGTTTCCGTTCTTTAAATGCGTTTTCTACAATCTTACGTTGTACACTAGATAGTCCTGCGTGGTGATAAGCAACTCCACATCGAATCATCTCAACTAATTCATCACTAATTTGAGTTTTTTCACTCGCTTCCTCAATTTTGTGTGCCTCTTTTTCCAACAGTTCTCGATTTGTCCTTTCCATAGTGTGCCTAATAAGAGCTGATCCGGTTTTAGGTACTGCTTTGTTCATATAACCCGCAAGAGTTTTGGCTGCAGAAACAGCGTTTCGTCTTGAAGATGCAAAAACCAGTGCCTGACCTCCGTTACGTAATGTATCTAAAACAAGATTAACATAAGTAACTCGAGTTTCCTCATTTATCTTTCTCGAACTGCCATCTTTGTACTGAATCTCATCTTGAAGCAAAACTCCTTCCTTCAAATTAATTGGACGCCATTCAGTAACAATAAACTTGGAATTTAACCACCCTGCGATTTCATCTATGTTAGTGATTGTTGCACTTAACGCCAAAATTTGGATACATGGATTAATCTGCATAAGCCTTGCCAACACCACCTCCAATGTAGGTCCACGTTCAGCATCGTTAAGTAAATGTACCTCATCAGCAATTACCAATGAGATGTTATCTATCCATTTAGTGCGATGTCTAAGTAGCGAATCTGCCTTCTCGTTAGTAGTGACAATTATATCGTATCTTTCCATCCAATTGTCTGCGTTATCAAAATCACCTGTACTAATACCGACTGACACGTTTTTGCCATTCGTTTTGATTATTTGTGTGTATTTTTTGAACTCTTCATATTTTTCACTGGCAAGTGCTCGTAATGGCGAAAGATAAATCACTTTACCTTGCTTTTCTAGAACATGTTTCATGCTGGCAAGTTCAGCAATCAAAGTTTTTCCCGATGCCGTCGGGCTAGCTAATACTATGTTCTGTCCTTCAAATAACCCGGCTTGTATAGTGTCTGCTTGAGGTGGAAATAGCTCTTTAATTCCCAAGCTATCGAGAACATTTTTTACGGATTGTGGCACAGGTAATTCAGAAACCTTCACTTAGCTTGTCACCAAAACAATTTTACCTATAGCATTTGATAGTTATTAGTATTTTTTAATTAACCAACGTATTTCTGCTTAAAACACAAAAATACTGCAAAATAAGTAAAATACAATACGGTTTCCATTTTTTAAGCATTAATCATTTTTTGTTGTAGTTAATTATCAATTTGTTGTGGTTAGGTTTTTTTATCTGAACTCGTAAAGTTATTTGTCGTTTCTATGGTTGGATGTAGTATGGTTGAGAACGTAAAAGGATTACTAAAGCTTCATGAGGAAATTACTCATCATGTTTACTTAGATAATGAGAATTCTGGTATTGTTCCTCAAGAAGTAGTAGACACAATGCTTCCATATTTTAACAAAGTTGCTTATGGTAATCCGACACTTACTCACAAGCCTGGGTGGGAAGCTTTTGAAGTAATGATGAATAGCTTCCAAAAAATCAGTAGGTATATGGGTGCTAAACTTCTTGAAGAAATCACTTTCACACCTGGTGAATCAGAGGCTAATAATCTTGCAATCATGGGGTCCTGTTTTGCCCAAAAAGAAAAAGGTAAAAAAATAATAATTTCCGCAATCGAACCAATTAATGTTTTACACGTTGTAGAGATGATGAAAAATTTTGGATTTACTGTAACCAAAATTCCAGTTGATCAAGAAGGCTTTTTGAATATGGAAAAGCTTAAAGAAGCAATTGATAATGAAACCATCCTTGTAAGTGTTGCAACGGTAAACAACGAATTAGGCACAATTCAGAATATCAAAGAAGTAGTGCAAATTGTTAAAGATAAAAACCCTCAGATACTATTTCACACAGACGCGACTGATGCCTATGGGCGAGTGCCATTTAACGTGCAAGATCTAAATGTTGATTTAGCAACAGTAAGTAGTTATAAAATCCAAGGTCCACGTGGTATAAGTGCTCTGTATTTGCATGAAAGCGTTTCTCTTGATCGTATAATTGAGGGGCCGATTGGTACTCAAAAGCTTTGGCCTGGTATAGAAAATACGCCTCTAGTTGTTGGTTTCACTAAAGCTTCTGAATTGGCTTTTGAAAATTTTGAGATGAATATTGCAAAAATGCGTAGTTTAAGAGATAAACTGGTTGATGGTGTATTTTCTGAATTGTCTGATTTGCGTTTTAATGGTCCGAGGGGTGAGAAGCGTTCTCCTGATAATGCTAATATTAGCTTTTTACGGGTTGAGGGGGAGGCTTTAACAATTGAGTTAAGTCTTAAGGGCGTGTATCTTTCAAGTGGGAGTGCCTGTAGTCGAAGACTTTTGCAGCCGAGTCATGTCTTAGTTGCTATTGGTCGTAGATTTGAAGAAGCTCATGGTAGCGTTCTTATGAAGACTACACGTTATCTTACAGAAGAAGATATAGCTTACGTTTTGGAAGTATTACCTAACGCTGTTAATCGTATAAGAAGGATAGTTGGTTCGACAGGAGTGGAGTAAAAATGTCTCGTATACCCCTACCTTACAATCCAAAAGTTATGGATCTGTTTCGTAATCCTAAAAACCTTGGAAAAATGGAAGATGCTACGATAGTTGCTGTAGCTGGCAATCCTGCATGTGGTGATATGATAACTTTTTATCTAAAAGTTGATGAGCAAACTCAAATTATTGAAAAGGCTCAATTCGAAAGTTATGGTTGTGCTGCAAACATTGCAACTTCAAGTATAGTTACTGAAATGATTAACGGTTTAACTTTACAAGCTACATGGAGCAATATTACGTGGCAAAAAGTTACTGAAGAGATAGGTGGACTACCTAGTGTTAAATTTCACTGTGGTGTTCTCGCAGTTGGTGCGTTGAAGCGTGCTATCAGAAAATATTTTAATGACCGTAGTTGTGCGCCTGTGTGGATGCCTAAAGAAAATACGTTCGAAGAAAAACAAGCTTTAGAGGAAGAGGAACTAGCAAATACGTTGTCTACGCGGTTAAAGCCGGAGGAAGAAAAATCACTATAGATTTCTTTCGTATTCGTGACGACTTTCCAATTTTAAAACGTCAAATAAACAATCACCCATTTATTTATTTTGATAATGCTGCTACAACTCAAAAACCTCGTCAAGTAATACAAGCTATGGTTGACTTTTACGAAAATAATAATGCAAATGTACACCGCGGCGTTCATGCTCTTTCTTTAGAAGCTACTGAAATGTATGAGAAAAGTCGTGAACAGGTAGCACAATTTATCAATGCAAAAGATGTATCTGAAATAATTTTTACTCGCGGAACAACAGAAGCTATGAATTTTGTCGCTTACTCTTGGGGACTAAATAACCTTCAAAAAGATGATGAAATTCTTGTTTCTCTAATGGAACATCATAGCAATATTGTTCCATGGGAAATAATTTCAAAAATTCGTGGTTTCAAAATAAACTATGTAAACACTAACCCCAATGGCACCTTAAACATCAAAGATTTCGAAAATAAGCTAACCTCTAAAACAAAACTTGTTTGTCTAAATCACATATCAAACGTTACAGGTGTAGTCAACGATATAAAGTATCTATCAAAAATAGTTCACGATTATGGTGCAATAATTATTGTAGATGGTGCACAATCTGTGCCCCACATGAAAGTTGATGTTCAAGATCTTGATGCAGATTTTTTAGCTTTCTCAGGACATAAAATGCTCGGTCCAACTGGAATTGGCGTCTTATACGGTAAAAAAGTATTATTACAACAAATGGAGCCCTTTCACGGTGGCGGTGAAATGATAAAAGACGTAACTTTCAACTTTAAAAACCAACAATGTATCACAAGTTGGAATGAGTTACCTTGGAAATTTGAAGCAGGAACACCTAATATTTGTGGTGCCATAGGTTTAGCTGCAGCCATAAAATATCTAAACCATATTAACATGTCAAATATTTTTGCTCACGAGCAAACACTCACAAAATACGCTATAAACAATCTAAAAAACCTAAATAAAATAACTCTTTATGGTCCGACAGATTCCAATAGATGTGGTATAATCTCTTTCAATATTACTGGTTTCTCCTCGCACGATGTTGCGCTCTTTTGCGATAGCTACGGCATAGCTATACGTAGCGGATACCACTGCGCACAACCTCTGCATCAAATACTTGATCTACAGTCTACCGCGCGTGCAAGTTTTTATTTTTACAATACCGTTCAAGAAATTCGTCGGTTTATCGAGATATTACAGGAGTTATAAAACTGTGTCTGCAGTATCTGCTGATTATATCGCAAGAATTGAAGGTACATGTGGGGCAGAAAGCGACATAATTGTCGTTCTAAAATTTGACAAAAAAGATCAAGCATTGGAAAAACTTCTAAAAAATGCTACACTAAAAAACCAAATTGCCGACATGATATACAACTTTACATACAAAGAACATGTTTTCCGTTTCTATGCCAGTGGCAGAATTATCTTTAAAGGAATAAAAGATAAACAGACTCTAAACAAGCTTATAGATAGTCTTTTGCTCTAACTCGTCATGTTATTTAACGATATTTGATTTTAATCTTTGTTCGGCTTATTAAATTAAATACTGAAATTGCTTTTGGCTTTACTGATTCAGGTATTTTGTCTTTAATCTGTTGATGTAAACCCAGCTTTACAGCTATTTCTCCTTTCTTAGAGAGTGCTATATAATAACGATTCAACGAACACCTGATAAATGCGTTGTTTTCCTTAAACTTGTCTAATGTTGGATGATTACTGCCTTTTCCCATTCTCCCATACATTAACCATTTATGATTATTCTTAGCACAAATCTCAACAGTTTTTGCCATCATAACATTATTTATCGCCTTATCCCAATGCTTCTGAAGTGAAAGTATCTGCGTTATAACCACTAAATTATCGCCATAAACCAGTTGAATAAAACCTACTAACTCGCTTTCCAAATACGCGCCTATGTATGTGCAATTTTTTGTGTGAAAAACAAACTTTTTAACATTTTCAAGAGTTGTACCGTAATGTGAAAAAGCCCGTCCCTGCCTAATTGGTGTTTCATTATAAATCCGCCATATACCTTCAGCTAGCTCATCTGTTGGATTCACAATTTTTACATTTACTCCACTTTTTTCTGCTTTACGAACCATATTGCGTGTTTTCTTGCCGATTTTTTCCCACCAATCATCAAACGAATCTATTTCAAGCAACGCAATGTTATCTTCAGTTTTTATCCATTTATCAGACGGTTTGGCCGCAGGAAAATTACACCAGCTCCTTTCAACAAAGCTAAAAACATCAATGTTTCTGTCTTTTATTTTACTTAAAAATTCTTCAGAACCATCTATATTTTTAATGTATTCAAAATGCTCTGAGTATTTGCCAATATTTGCGAATATTTTTTTATTTATTTTTAGTTCTTCTAATTCGGAATCAACATCTAAAATTTGTTTTAAACTTTCGTAGTACGGTCCTCTGTGATTCATTTTTCCTCTTTGAAAAATCCAATCAGGATGAATGAGTAGGACTTCATCTTTCTTAATGCTCTCATAAGCAATTTTTACAGCTTCATCTGTTGACTTGTTGTAACAAATAGTGTCTAATGGAATTGTTGGGAAATCATAGAATGATTTTAAAGGAAAACTATCGGGGACTGGAACTTTTGCCTGTGAAATTTTACGATGCCAGATGATTTTACCTAATAACCGTTCTGTTCCATGTACTGTATAGTATTTAACTTGAGTGTTGATTGTTTTTTTTAATTCTTTTAATTCTTTGTAGGCATCAACCGCAACATGGAGAGCAATTTCATGTCTGCCTGAATTTAGTAGTTCAAGCATTTTAGCATCAGGTAAAGTAAATGGAGTAAAAAACCAGTATGCTTTAACTTCAATAGGTGACTCATTAATCATTCTTGCAATGATTTTAGAATTTTTCAGGTAATTCCTCTTAGTTTTCCTTTTAAGTGCCGTATAAAGAAAGCTTTTCCATCTTGATGGATAGGCGTAATCCACATCTAATCTGATTTTCATCATTGTTATTCTGTTTATTTGTATTTGGTCTTAACATAATTTATAAATAATGTGATGATACTTCTGGCAATTTATATGCGTATTTTTTAGATTCTGGACTACCCATGACTGATAAATGACCACATCAAACACATTAAGTTAGTTGTGTTTGTTCTCCTTATTTTATTATTGTAGACGTTATTTTTGTTGTTTAAGTTGTTGCCCACATCTGGCGCAAAAGTTTGTATTGGGTGGGGTTTGGTTATTGCAGTTCGGGCAGTGGTTTAGAATTTTGTTTATGTATTTTATGTCTGCTTTAAATTGGAAGTAGCTTACAACTGTGACGGAACATGTGCAGACAATTAGATAGAACGGTATGTACATCCACAATGTATGTATAAAGATTATGTCATACAAGGCTATGCAGACAATTGCGGATCCTATTGTTGCGCCGAATATTATTGGAGTTATGTTATATTATTAGAGCTTGCGTGGTGTATATTTTTTTATAAGTATGTAGGCGAAGTGTTGTGAGAATATGTCTTTTATTGTTAGGGGTTTTGAGGTGTCAAGGGTTTTTATGACTGCTGCCACTTCTATTTTTCTTGGTTCCGATAGAGCATCTATCATTATGAGACTGAAGAGTAGCGTAAAGAGCATAGAGAGAAAAGATAGGCTGATTTGGTCAAAGAGCATTGATGCAAATGATACGAGTAGTGGGCCACATATGCCTGCTGTAGTTATGTATGTATATTTTTTGTATTTTGTGGTTTTGGCTTTTCTTGCTGCATTTAACATAACGACAAGTAAAAACAGTATGGAAACAATGCCGATTATACATGGTTTTACTAGTGTAGGATTCATGTTTTCTCGTTCTTTATTTTATGTATTGTTGTTTACGTTATAAAAACGTTATAGTTTTAGGGTTTTTATTTTTTAAAATTGGTGGGTTTGTTTATTGGTGTGCATTTGTGAATATGTTGTTTGTTTTGTGTGTAATCTGTGAGAAAATTCAAAAAGCAAAAATCAGTCTAAAGCTAAACATGATCGGTTCGGTGTTGATGCTGGGTTTCTGAGTACGTTTTTACGATTACGATGATGGCTACTTATTTGGCGTCTCTATTAATACTGTCTGTTCTTTTTGATGTAATTATCATGTTTGGATAAATGATGAAAACTGTATTTAATTTTTTTATATTTTGATTGTAAATTAAAGATTCATGGGACTGTTACACTTAGATTTATCAATTTATCTGTCTGCAAATAAGGTGCTGTGTTGTTTGTTTCATTTTTTATAATAAATAAGTTTTTCACAAGTTTAAATTACCTTAATAATATATTGGTGTACTATTAATGTGAGGAAATCTAACGTGCGTAGCTCCATTTGCGGTAATGAGTCGCTGGCAAGTCAAAAAATTCTTGTTATTCACCCATATTTTTACATTATTGGTGGTGCTGAACAGGTATTGCTTAAAATTCTTGAAGCACTAGTTGAGCAAAAACAAGACTGTTCGTTACTTGGTGAATTACCGGAAGATAGTACATTTAATAATTTGTATACTTTGAATGTTAAACAAATTTCGTATTCTGATACAAATTTTAGACCTACACGTTTTCCAACACATCAATGTTTACTACGACATTTAAAACTACAAAATAAGTTGCGCAAAAAAGTGGGTAAAATGGATTTAGAAGTTAGCACTCAAGAGCCAATGTATTTTATTGGAGCAGGCAAAAAACGTGTTGCATATATCCATTTTCCAGCAAATTTGACCCGTATGCAAAATTCCAACCTTAAACATCGTTGGTTCTGGAAATTATTCTATTCACCAATTACGTTTCAACTCAGGCAGCAGATAAAGAGAGTTGATTTGTTGATATGTAATAGTTACTATACTCAAAGAGCTATTATGGATTGTTGGGGGCGAGAAGCTGAAGTGATTTATCCGCCTGTTGATGTTGAGAGTTTTAAACCTTTGCAGAAGGAGTTGTTAGTTGTTTCTGTTGGTCGTTTTGTGCCAACTAAGAATTATGAGTTAATTGTTGAAGTTGCTAAACAAATGCCCGATGTTCAATTTATAATAGCTGGTCGTAAAAGTTTAAACGATTCTTACTATGATAAAATAGTCTCGTTAAAACCTGATAATTTGACTTTGGACGCTAACGCTACACTTGATAATGTTTCTGTTTTGTTGGGTAGGGCTAAGGTTTATTTGCATTGTATGGTTGGTGAGCATTTTGGAATTAGCGTGGGTGAGGCTATGGCTGCTGGTTGTGTTCCTGTTGTGCATGATAGTGGTGGGCCTGTGGAGATTGTGAGTGGCTTGGGTTTTTTATATGATGATGTTGAGGAGTGTGTTAAGGCTGTAAGGAAAGCATTGCAGAGTACTGTTGATCCACAGGTTTTTGTTGAACATGCAAGGTTGTTTGGTGTTGATGTTTTTAAGAAAAATTTTGTTTCTCTTTTAGAGAAAAATAATTTGCTATGATATTTTCTGGATTTCCGACATACATAACTATGTTTTATGTGTTGATGTGAGCTCTTGGAAAAATAGAGTTTGTAGAATTAGTTGTTGTAAAATTTATTTGTTTATGGATCATTCTTGAGTTCAGGTTAAAATTTGAAAATGACAAATAAAAAATAGTGATGCGGTTTTGGTACTGTGTAAAAAATTAGAGGCTGTAAAGAGCCATAATTTGGTGTTTATGGGCAATTGTTGGCTGTGAAGGTTAATGAGGCTATATTTACGATTTTATGCGTAGATGTCATGTGTATCAGGTTGCGAAAAGCAAGTATGTATCGTAAAGTGTGGGTGGTGATTTGGGTTATTGTGGTATTTTTGTTGATTTTGTCAGGGGTTGAATGTGAGGTGGTGGATGTTGTGGAGAGGATAAAGTTGAAGTATGGTGTTTTTTGCAAGTTTGGTGTGTGGAGTGGATTTTTGCGTGGGTGAGTTGGTCGCGTGTTTTGTTGAAATATTATGAAATCAAGGCTGTTTATGAGGAAAATACCTTCCATCTGCATAACGTTGTTGAGACGTTACTGAAACAGATTCTTACTAATTCCAGTAGCATCCCCGCTCTTAAACACATGTTTTTACAGCATCTGCGTTACAAAGTCCACCCACATTTTTGTTCCAATGCTCTGTTGTCGAAATAATATTTATTAGGTGTGTAGTATTCATTTTACAGAATTATATCATGTTGATGTGTATGGACAATGATGATTAATGTTATGGCATGTTGAAATTACATTGATAGTGTTTTTGTTAGTGGGACATTTAAAATTGGCTTATTTTTTCAATATTTCATTCTAATTTTGTTTTTAGCTCATACAAGAAACTATCAATGTCTATGTAACTTGCTATATAGATTCATCATTTACACATACAATCTGTATGTGCAAAAAACCAGCAGAATTTAGGATCTAAAATCCCGTAAGATATTTTAGAGATTGTTATTTGGCTGACTTGTGCATTAATGGGAAGGGGGAACTGGATGAGCTGTAAATTATTTTGTTCATGATAAAAACGCAATAATATCTGATTCTGGCCTATGGGTAGACCAAATTTGTTCTGGGTGGGGGTTTTGGTTTATATGTTTGGAATATGTGTGTATTCTGTCTTAGAGGGTTGTTTTTGGTATTAAAACCTTTATTTCTAAAGTTTGTGCTGACGGTACTTTTGTGTGTAAAAAATTCTTGGACATAGTTAGTAAGTGTAATACATAAGATCGAACATAACCGTTTGTTGCCTACATCTTGGATAAAGCTGTTGGTAAAAAACCATGTTTTTCAAGCCCTTCAAATACACAACCCAGTCAATGAATTGTATCAACATAAAATTTTTAAACGTCCACTAACACCATATATAATGTTAAACACTACTGTTTTTTGTTATTTTGTGAGCAAGTAAGTGGGTCTCTGGATAGTTTTGTAGCAAGATATATACGTTACGTAAGCTGAGTAATGGTGATTTTGGTGAATAGGTTGTTATGACTCCACTACAAAAGAAGCTTAAAGTTGTTTTTGCTGATCCGCCGTTTGGGATGGAATTTAAAGGAGAAGCTGTAACAGAATCACCGAATTTAGGCATTCTTTTTATTATTAGTTATGCTCGGACACGTTTATCAAATGTAGAGTTTACTTATTTAGAGCCTTTTCTTTCTATGGATGAGCATCTTCAAAAAGTTAAGGAGATAGCACCAGATGTTTATGCTATCTCTTTTACTACGCTTCGGCGGGATCTCTCCTTTGAGACTATAGCTAAAGTCAAAGAATTGGGGTTACCCATGCTTATTATAGCTGGTGGTGTACATCCAACTATTGATCCTCAAGATATACTTAAAGAAACTGCTGTTGATATCTGTGTTCGAGGTGAAGGCGAAGAAACCACAACTGAGCTGCTTCAAAAAATTCAAACAGGGCAGCCTATAACTGATGTCAAGGGAACTGTGAACAGACAAAAAACTAACGGGGTGCGTCCTCTGCTAAAAGACATAGACTTTTTCCCTGCATGGGATTTAATCGATTTTGAAAAATATGAAATTGCTGTATCAAAAAAGAAACATGTGGCTTATTTATTACCAATTCGTGGATGTCCCAACTATTGTACCTACTGTAGCAATCCCGTTTGGAAACTAGAAAAGCCTTGGATACGTCAACGTTCGCCAAAAAATATTGCTGAAGAAGTTCGTTATCTTTATAGTAGAGGTTTGCGAGAAATCTATCTGCGTTCTGATACGTTTAATGTGGATATTGAATGGTGTTTACAGGTTTGTGATGAAATTAAAAATTTGGGCCTTAAAGGTCTAACATTTCAATGTAATCTACGTGCTGACAAATTAACAAACGAGTTGGCTCAACGTCTTTGTAATCTTAACGTTTGGTTAGTGCATATAGGTTTAGAGTCCGTTAATGATCGTGTGCTTAAAGGTATTGGAAAAAATGTCACTCAGGCCGATAATATTCGCACACTTAATATATTGAAGAAGTATAAAATCAAAGTTTACGGTTTTCTTATGCTCTACAATGCATGGGAAACAAATGGAAAACTTGAAAATGAAACTGTTGAAGAAGTTAATAACACTCTTGAATTCGCTAAAAACTCTCTTCGAGACAACCTTATCGAATACATTTCATGGTCAATTACTAACCCCCTTATAGGTAGCAAACTCTATGACATAGCTAAAAAATATGACATTGCTATACACAATAACAAGCTTGGTAGTTGTATGCGGTTTTCCAATGTCACAGAACAACAAATGATTGAACATGTTAAACAAGGTATGATACTGCAGCTTCTTAACGGCATACAGAAAGGTATGATGACTAGAAAAGGTCAGAAACGTGCTGCACAGAAAGCAACTAAAATACTTAATATGTAGCTCAAATGTTTCTTCCTTATGTTTGCTTTATTCAACGTTCTGTTAGTATTTTTCTGTGTTTTGTTTTTTATTGGTATCTTAGTGTTAAGCCTTAACATTTGAATACCAAAAACTAATTAAGCATTTTTACCTACTGGCTATGTTTTCATTGTGTGTGATATATTTGAGTGAAAAAGTTGATGTGGTTCTCTTAACTAAGAATAGTTTACAGCCTTGTCTAAAAGAATGTATTGACTCGGTTTATGCGCATCTTCCAGTAGGTCGTTTACTTGTTGTGGATGGTGGTAGCACTGATGGTACAGTGGATTTTGTAAAATCTTATTCGAATGTAGAGGTTATTGATGATACATATGGTAATCGTGCTACTGCGCGTCAGAAAGGGATTGAAGCTGTGCAAACGACTTGGCATTTGCATTTGGATTCTGATGTTATTTTGTGTAAAGGTTGGTGGGGTGCTGCGCAAAAATTTTTGCAACCAGATGTTGGTGCTCTTTGGGGTGTTACAATTGTTGGAAATAAACATATTTACAATATTAGTAAATCTATGGCGATGCTCCATCGTAAAGATACTTTAGACTATATAATAGCCCAGCAGCATTTGAAACGGTATGCAACTCATGATACTCTGATTCGCACAGAGGTAGTGAGGGATATTCATATTCCTGCTGATTTGCACATTTGGGAAGATCATTACATTGGTCAGCATATTGTGGCTAAAAATTTTAAATGGTTAAACACACGTGAACCATGTTGTATACACTATTTTCACGATCGTAGAGGTTTTGAAGACTTTGTTAATAGCGGTAGGCTCGCAAGACGGTTGCATTCTTACAGTAGTCGGCAGGTATTGCTACGTTTAGGTTTAGCGGTTCCTAAAGCGTTATGGATTATTTTAGCTACAGGTGATTTTAAAGCAGCAAAACTACAACTTGAAAACTATATCGGCTTAGCAAAGGGTTGGTACGGCAGTACATAGAAATTATTTTTATTTTTGCAGACATAACTCTATATGTTTTACCCATGTGGGTATGGGTGATTCTAGTTTGCTTAATGCTTTTTTTGTGTCAACTTTTTGTGTGTTATTTAATATTTTTTTTGCGTTTTTGATTATGTCGTTAGTGTTGCGAATAATTTGAATTGGAAAACCCTTTTTAAATAGGTACTGTGCTTGTGCGTCCCAGAAATGAAAATTTATTGTTGGGATTCCGTAAAGGGCTGTTTCTCGGCAGGCTGTTCCGCCGCTACCAATCATTAAATCAATATGTGGTATAAGTTGAGCTGTCAAAACAGGTTCTGGTGGAACCCAAACGTTAGGAATATCTTTAAATTTTGTTTTTTCTTCTTCATAACGTGGTAAATAGATAATTGTGCCTAATTTGGCAAGTTCCTGTAATAATTTTTCCGAGTTAATTTTTATATTTTTACAGTAGACTGCTCGATACTCAGCATCACGAAAAAGAATGGTTGGCTTTTTTTGTTTGTTAAGATTTATGAGAAATTTTGGTTTTTTAAATTCTGTACCTGCGTATGCCAGTTCTTCTAACCCATCGTAATGTATGATTCGTGATTTAGAAATGCCAAATTTGCTCCATGATTTGCCAAAACATTTGGGTGCTACAAGATAATCTGCTAATGGGCAGGCTAATTTAGCGACTGCATAAGCAAAGATGGTGTCGTTAGCGTATACAATTGGAATTTTAAGTCCAAATGCTGTTCGAATAGCTGAAACATCGCCGTGTGTCCAGAGTACTTTTGGGTAGCCAACTTTATCAAATAGGTCTAAAAATTCCAAGGTTCTTTTTTGTTCAACTATTATTTTCTCTTTAAGTGTGGTTCCATACTCGCCTATGGTTTTGTAGGGCACTTTTAGGATATCAAGCATGTCTGTGGTTTGAGTTTGTTTTTTTGCAGTAACAAGAGTTGAGTAGCCTTTTTTATGTAAACTAGGTAACATGCTGTTTATGACGATGCTAATTTTGGGTGTGACAGTGTCTAACCAAACATCAGGCGTAGGCATAGATGTATCAAATAGGAAAGTCATACAAACATTATAAGTTTATCCGAATGCAAAACATTTGAGTTACTGCTGACTAACCAATAATTTTGGGTGTGATAGTTGTTGGTTTATTTGTTACACTGTTGAGCTGGTTGCAAAATTGCTGTATAGCGAAATATTTGCAAACCAGTTGAAAAAATCATGTGTAAAGACTAAAACAAAGACAATTAATATGCATACAATGTTATAATAATCAATTATGTGTTACACCAATTGGTGGCTTATTAGTAATTGTCTTATTTAATACATTGATATTGGATTCTTTTTTTATTTTGTTTTTATTTGTTTGACGTGCAAACGTGGGTTTTGGTGGTTGTCTATACTTTAATGAATTGGCATCCTGTTTGGTTTGCTGCGTTTTCATCGTTATCCATGTTGCCGATGAATAGTGTGTCTTGTGGTGTGGTATTGAGTTTGGTTATTGCTAATTTTAGCTGTTCTGTTCGGTCGCATGTGTTTTCTCGTGTAAATATTGCATCAAATTGCAGATTAAATTTTTGGCGGATTTTAGTGATGGTTTCTTTACCTTGCATTGTAACTAGTGCCTTAGGTAGTTCGATATATTGGTTGTAGAGTAGCATTCCTTCTTTATGGATTGTGATTTTGTCAATTATGTCTAATTCGTGTTCTGTCCAAATGTCAAAGACTTGTTTTAGAATTTGTGGGTTTTTGATTTGTGTTATTGTTTTTAGTAGTGGTCTTATTTCGTGTATGCCTGTTAATTCGCTAAATTTTTTATACATTGTTGAGTAGTTAATTGGTAGGTCTAGTAATGTTCCGTCTAGGTCAAAAATGACTGCTTTAAGCATTTTAGACGTACATTTCTCCTAACACTTTATTATCTTTAACTAGACGTCCTGGTGTATCCATGTGGCGTATCCAGTACACGTCTGCTGGTAGTGGATTGTATTTTTCTGTTATAGGTATGGTTTCTTTGTATGCTATTTTTGTGTATAGGTAAGGGATGTTTATGCGGTAGTCGTTGAAGAGAATTTTGCTGGCATAGCTAAAGAAAAATGATGTGGTAAACATGCGTCCCGGGTTAATTTCAGTTACGCAGGGTATGCCTTTGGTGTTTTCTTTTAGGTCAACGCTGGCAATTCCTGTAAAGTTTGGGTCAATGGCTAAGACAGCATCGGTGCTAATTTTATTAACTGTATTTTCATGTACTGTCTTTTGTACAGATGGGGTGCCCATGATGCCTGAAGGTGCTAAATATGCGTAAATGTACTCTATACGTTCACGTGCCATTGAAGTTACAAGCTCGCCATTGTGCCATAGGCTGTGGAATGCAATGTTTCTTCCCGGTAACATTTCTTGAGCAATAAATTCCCAGTTGACATTGCGGGCGCGCCAATAGTTAATCCACGAAATGGCTGTTTCTCGATTACTAGCAGGAGTACTTCCTCTGCCCCCTGCACCACGTGTGGCTCTTATCCATATAGGTGAATCTAACTCAGCAAATGCTCTATCAATGTCTGATTCCTGTCTGATTATAACTGTTTTAGCTACAGGTATATTCTTGTTTTTCCAAGTAGTAGCAGATGCAAGTTTATCTTGACAGGCTTTTACAGCTTGCTTTGAAGGTAAAAAAACTGGTGCATCTAGTTTTTCTCGTTGCTCTGATACAACTTCTACCTCAACATCAGGTTGAGCATGTAAAAAATCAATATTTTCTTTACAAATTATCTCATTTAAGTGATCAATATAACTTGGATCTCTAGCTTTTGGTATCAAATACTTGGTATTAGTGGGCATTGTATGCAGATAATATTCACTGGCTTCTGTGCCTACAATATATAGTTTTTCAGGAGCAACCATTAAAGACTTTACAAAGTTTATACCTGCTGGACCACCAGCACCTGTACAGAGCACACGTTTTGTCAATCAACTTCACCGCTACTATTTAATTTAATAGTCTGCAGCCCAACTGTTTTAGCGCAGAATTAGTTTGACTTATACAAATACAAATTTATATCTGTATCCAAAGAATCATTATAGACAACCTTAAAAATAAACTGTTGTCCTAAATAAAACAGTAAAAAATGAATGTATGTGGGCCGGTCGTCTAGCCTGGTTAGGACGTTGGCTTTACGAGCCAAAGGTCGCCGGTTCAAGTCCGGCTCGGCCCACCACTGATTTTCAATTTGAGCCTGATTTGAGCTTTGTTTAGTGTTACAGTTTTTTGTACTGTTGAGTCCAGCATCTTGGAGTATAGCAGATTTGGGTCATGTATCAAAATAGTTTATTGAAGTGGTGGTGTATATTTGATTGTCTGTGGGGCGATTACTATGGTCAAGATTGATGTCAAATGTATACATTGTAATGGTAAAGATATTGTAAAGATGGGTAAACAAACAAACGGAAAACCACGTTGTAGATGCAAAACATGCGGCAAAACATTTCAAACCCAATACACAAGCAACGGTGCTACGCCTCAAACCAAAGTATTGATTGGAAATGTCTCTAAACGGTAGTGGTATCTGTGACATTTCACGTGTTTTAGGTATCAGTCAAAACACTGTCATAGCCGTTTTAAAAAAACAAAAAAGATACCAAACAAATCTAAATCCAAAATACACAAACCTTGCTAAATCGTTGAAAATACG
>JAITMO010000091.1 GCA_031277345.1 Candidatus Bathycorpusculum soli | reverse complement strand
TTCGACTAATGGTGTGTTTTTTGAGGATTGGTTTGAAAATCATTTTTTTGCTTTGTGTACTCTTTGGTGTGATGGTTATTTTGGATAATGTTTCTTTTTATCGTAAGAAAAAGTTGTCGTTTATTGCTGAGCGGGCTGGCGTGTTTTTGCTGTTTTTACCTGCGTACTCGCCTGACTTTAACAGGATTGAGTGCAGGTGGGCTAATTTGAAGCGTGCTTTGCCTGATTTGATGCCTAAATGTGAAACACTACAAGAAGCCATGTACACCCATTTCGAAGAGTGTAATTCTTAAACTATTCTGCTATAATCAATACCATATACGCTAACAGGACGACCATCCATTTCTTTATATTCATGTTTCTAACTCCAGAATAGCTTTATAAATATCTTTATATGTACACAATTTTTATTTTTTATTGCTCTAATTTAAGCAAGAAACACAATAGCTACACAAGTAGGATATACTTTATAGTTAACAAACAGCACCTAAAACACGTTTTTAAATAACAAGTAGAAAAAATTTGTAAAAGTTATTGATCCCTTTTAAGGAGAGATTTGAGCAGATTAATGGCAGACCATGCAGCTAGTGCGCTTGTGTGGGGATTATCTGGGTGTGGGTCGTTTGCGAATTGGAGGTTCATTTCTCCGTAGTGCCATTTTATGTTGATTTTGTGGGTGTTTTGTTTGATGTTTGGGTTAGAGACTATTTGTACTTTAACTTTGGTGGGTTTAACGGTTAGGGCTAGGGTGGCAGCTACGTTCATTTCTCGGGGGAATCGTTGGGCTGCTTCTTTGGCGTATCCTTCATACACTATTAATTCTTCGGTGTTGTTTTTGCCAAGGGCTTTTGGTGGTTTGTGTGTGGTTAGAGTTACTTCATCAATGCCTGCAAGTGTGGCGCTTGAGAGCGCATCTAAGCCACCTATTGCGCCAGGTGGAAAGTATACGCGGGGGCTTCCAGTGCCAAGATTAAGCAGGGCGCCAGTGCTCATGACAATAATATCGGTGTTGGCTGCTAAGAGTTTGTTGAAATATTCTGTTATTGCTTGTTGTGAAGCTGCTTCTATGATTACTTTGGGTTTTTGGGCAATTAAATTGTCGATATTGTCAACTATTTTTACGGGAAAATGGAGTTTACTTTTCAGGTTGTAAGCACGCTGCAAATCTGTATCGCAAATAACTAGTTCATCACATACTACCAGTTCGCGTTGTATTGCTTCAGCAAGTACAGTACCAATTGCGCCTGCACCAATTAAACCAACACGTTTAGGTTTAGCCATTTTTTAGCCTCTCTAATTAATACTCAGTTTGGATGTATATTTCGGTGGAAGGAACTTGTTTTCCTTGAGTCGATGCGTTGGGGATTACTTTAAAGTTTTCAATCTTTAAAGTAGATATAATATCAGTTGTGCCTTTTTGTATAGTTTGAGCAAATTCGGCGTTGCCAGTATACACAATTACATTTTTAATGGGTGTGTTAAGTGATAGTTTGTTTTGTGCTTTGTCATTACGAATTTCACCTAAAACTGCAATTATTAGGTCACCTTGTTTTTCTATTTCTTCACTTACATGTGCAGGATTGAATTTTGGCCACTCTGAAACCTGTATGCTTTTGCAGCCTTTACTACCAAGGTACATGTATTGATAGATTTCTTCTGTTAAGTGTGGGGCAACTGGAGCGAATAGTTGTAGTATACGGTAGAGGACTTCGTAGAGAGTGTATTGTGCAGCTAAGAGGCTTTCTTTTCCGTGTACTTCAGGACGGTATAGACGGTCTTTAATTGCTTCCAAATAATAATCACAGAAAACATGCCAAGTAAAGTTGCGTATATCTTCAACTGCAATGTTAAATTGACATTTCTCAAAAGACTCTGTAACTTTTTTTGTCAAGTTTTCAGCTTTATTAATTATCCATTTATCAAGCAATTGCAATTCAACGTTAATAGCAGATTGAGGAACATAGTCTTCAAGGAGGTTACTTGCAAACACTGATGCATTCCAGAGTTTATTTAGAAATCGTTTACCATATTCAACGTCTTGTACACGGTATGGAATATCAGACCCTGTTGCGCCACCTCCTGCAGCCCATTGTCTTACGGCATCAGCACCGTTTTTAGCAAGTGTTTCAGGCGCAGCCACGTAATTTTTGAGGGATTTGCTCATTTTTCGACCGTCAGCACCAAGAACCATACCGTTTATTAGAACACTGTTAAAGGGTCGTTGGTCAAATAATGCAAGGTGACGTACCATAAGGTAGTATGCCCATGTACGAATAATATCAGTTCCAGAAGGATGCATACTTGCAGGAAATAGACGTTTCCAGTCTGACCGGTCAGGCCAGCCAGCATGCACAGCACACGTAATAGAACTATCCATCCAAGTATCCATAACATCCTGCTCACCACTAAAATGTTTACCACCACATTTTGGACACACATCAATTATTGGACCACTCATTTTAGGGTCAATAGGCACCCACTCAGGCTTTGCAACAATAGCTTCACCACAATCTGTACAATACCAAACAGGAATAGGCGTAGCAAACAAACGTTGACGACTAATAACCCAGTCCCAATCAAGACTGTTTGCCCAATCAATCAAACGATTTTTCATATAATCAGGATACCAGAAAATATCATTAGCATGCTTCTCAACCGCCTCAGAGAGCGACATAGTCTTCATAAACCACTGCTTACGCTCCAAAATTTCAACAGTAGTTTTACAACGTTCACAAACACCAACCTCTTGCTGAATTTTTTCAGACTTCTCAAGTAATCCAGCCTCAGATAAATCAGCAACAATAGCAGCACGTGCCTGATTCAAATACAAACCGGCATATTTACCACCAGCCTCAGTTATACGACCATTTTCACTGATAAGACGAATCACAGAAAGTTTGTGTTTTATGACAGTTTTAACATCATCTTTATCGCCGTAAGTGCAAATTTGAACCGCACCAGTTCCAAAATTCATATCAACAGCTTCATCGGCAATAACAGGAACCTCACGATTTATAAGGGGCACAACAATTTTTTTTTCAACATATTTACCGTAACGCTCGTCTTTAGGGTTAACCTTAACAGCAACACATGCAGGAATAAATTCTGGACGAGATGTAGCAATTAACAGGCACTCATCTGAGTTTACTAATGAGAATTTGATATAATGCAATGTACCTTCTTTTTTGATGTGATCAACTTCTGCATCAGCTATAGCAGTTTCATCACGTGGACACCAGTTAACAGGGTGCGTACCTTGATACATGTAACCTTTTTGATAAAGCTGAATAAAACTAAGTTGAGTACAACGCCAATAATTTGAATCCATAGTACGATACTCAGTAGTCCAATCAATGCTACTACCAAGCTTAAGAAGACCCTCTTTCATCATAGAAATATATTTTTCAACAAGAGCCATACACATACTACGAAACTGATCAGGTGGCATATCACGCTTACGAATATTATTAGCTTTCTCAACCTGAATTTCTATACCTAAACCATGACAATCCCAACCCTGCGGAAAAAGCACATTATAACCCTGCATCCGCTTAAATCTAGCTACAATATCAAAATAAGTCCAGTTAAGAACATTACCCATATGAAGCTCACCAGAAGGATACGGTGGAGGCGTATCAATACTAAACGGTTCACGCACAGTATCATTCCAATCATAGTGATAAAGCTTCATTTCTTCCCATTTACTCTGCCACTTCTGCTCAATCTCAACAAACTTATAATCCTTAGGCATAGACTGCATAAACATCAACCAAACGCAAATTATTATAACCTACCAACAGAAAAACCACCTAAAAACATTCTCCTCAACTTTCCTTTTAAACCCCACTCAACAGATACAATATAACCATAAACACCCTTTCAATTACTGGTAGAAATTGTTTGTACGTTCAGACAGGCCCATTCAATTATACTGTTAAAAATAAATTTGTTATTATAAAAAGATGATTATTTATTTCTGTCCAAGACTGGGGCTTTTCGGTGTTTGTCCCATATATGATGCAAAGCTAATACAGGGTGGTGAAGTAATAAGCGTGGTCCGGAGTAGCTCATGATTTTGCGAGCTTGTTGTTTCATGTCTTGTTTGTAGCATTGTATTGTACATTTGCCACAGGTGCTTTTTTTGTCTTGAAATGGGCATTTATCTAGTCGCAAAAGTGCGTATTCTTTGAATTTTTGGCATTCGAGACATAATCCGCTGTTAGCTTTGTGGTGTTTTTTACAGTAGAGATCTATCATGTAGGTAATGGTTTTTTTCTCGCGTATCATTCGTTTGTGGGTTGGGTTGGGTGGTTGAGGTTTCATGTTAATTAATCAGGTTGTATTGTTTTTATAAGTTTAGGATTTGATATTTAGAAGGTATTTTTATGT
>JAITMO010000029.1 GCA_031277345.1 Candidatus Bathycorpusculum soli | reverse complement strand
GGTTTATTCATTGTTTTTGAAGAGTGTTCATATAGTTTACCGTACTTTTTGGCACTACTGTTGGTCTTGTGACAATCATCACGGACATATTTATCTAAAGGTAAACACTCTTAAACTTTCACATTAACTAATAAAAATTAACAAAATTTGTTGTTAGCAGATTTTGAAATTTGTGGTTTTTATGGAATATTTAGTTTTAAAGTTGTAGTGGGTGTAATGTAGTGTATGTTTGTTTTGTATGCAGGTTATTTATTTTTTGTAGTAATATTTTTTATTAAAAAAGTAATACTATATGTTTTTGATTCTTCATGTGCACCATGTTTTTATGAAATTGATTCCTAAACGTTTAAAAATATTGTGCGCGGCGTTCTACCTAAACCTTTACAGAGGTTAGAACTTGACAACCAAAAACATTCACATTAAGCTAGATGAAATGAAGACCGATAGTGGTCTTGTTAAAAATCTCGAGTTGTCCATTGGTAAAGTTGTTAACGAAAATTACGACGAACCTATGGGTCCAACTCCGATGCCCTCCGTGACTGCTCTAAGAGATTGGGACTTAAAACTTCTCAATAAATACAAACCATTTTACATGCCTGATTGTGACTCCTGCTGTCTTTGCACCTTTGGCAAATGTGATTTGACAGCTGGAAAACGTGGTGCATGCGGTTTAGACATCGCAGCTCAATCATCACGTATTGTAGCAATTGCCTGCTCAATCGGTGCAGCATGTCACTCAGCACATTCACGCCACTTGGTCCATCACTTAATCGAAAAACATGGTCGCCGATATCCATTAGATGTTGGAGGATTAAACGTCAAAGTTGAAGCCCCAATCACAAGACTTGTAACAGGTATTAAACCTGAAACACTCGGCGATTTAGATGATGTTTTAGCCTATGTCGAAGAACAAATTACACAAGTTCTCGCAACAGCCCATACAGGTCAAGAAGCATACGCATTAGATTTTGAATCAAAAGCATTCCACGTTGGTATGTGTGACCACATCGGTATGGAAGTAGGCGACATAGCCCAGATCTCAGTTTTTAATTATCCAAAAGCAGATCCAGAAGCCCCACTTGTTAAGCTCGGTATTGGTACGGTTGACCGTACAAAACCAGTCATTATGTGTATCGGTCATAACGTGGTTCCATCAATAGGCATTATTGATTATGCAAAGGAGAAAAAAGTTGATGAAAATATTGAAGTGGTTGGATTATGCTGCACAGCTCATGATATAGCACGATATTACACTCGTGGCCGAATAATTGGTCCAATTAGTTGGGAGCTTAGATTCATTCGTGCCGGATTAGCTGATATAGTTGTACTTGATGAGCAATGCATCAGAACAGACGTTGCTGATGAAGCTGCAAAAGTTAACACCCCAGTTATTGCCGCTTCAGAAAAGAATTGTGTCGGCTTTAAAAACCGTACAAACGATCCAGCAGATGTGATTGTTGATGATCTTGTTAGCGGTAAAGTTCCAGGCGTGTTGATTCTTGATCCCGAGAAAGTTGGTGAAGTAGCTGTTCGTGTTGCACAGAAGATAGCTCCAATTCGTAAGCGTAAGAGTTCTCTTCCATCGATGGAGGAAATTGTTACAATTGCAAAAACTTGTACACAATGTAAGTTATGCCAGCGTAACTGTCCACAGGATTATGCAGTTCCCGTAGCAATGAAAGCGGCTGCTACAGGTGATATATCCCAACTAACCGCTATCTATGATGTTTGTATTGGTTGTGGTAGATGCGAACAGGCATGCCCACAAAAAATTATGATACACAGTCTCATTGTTAAAGCAGGTGAGAAAACGATGTATGCTGAAGACAACCTGTGTCGAAGTGGCAGAGGTGCTGTATCTGATGTCGAAATTCGAAGTGTTGGAGGTCCAATTGTTCTAGGTGAAATTCCTGGTATTATAGCAATTGTTGGTTGTAGTAATTACCCAAAAGGCGGTAAAGACGTTTACGATATTGCCCGAGAGTTTGCTAGTAGGCGATATATAGTTGCATTATCTGGTTGTAGTGCAATGGCTGCGGGTAGCTTCCGTAACAGTGAGGGTAAAACAATTTACGAAGAATTCCCTGGTGGTTTTGAAGCTGGAGGAGTTCTTAATGTTGGTTCATGTGTTGCAAACAGTCACGTTGCAGGTGCTGCTATTAAAGTAGCAAACATCTTTGCAAAACGTAACCTGAGAGGGAACTATGAAGAAATTGCCGACTATATTCACAATCGTCTAGGTGCAGTCGGTTTAGCTTGGGGTGCGTACTCGCAGAAAGCAGCTGCAATTGGTGCTGGTTTTTGGCGTTTAGGTGTACCAGTCGTAGTTGGTCCACATGGAAGTAAATATAGGCGTATGCTCTTAGGTAGAAAAGATGATCCTGAAAACTGGAATGTTATTGATGCTCGCACAGGTGAAACAGTCAACGTTGGTCCAACACCAGAGCATCTTTTCAACGTAGCTGAAACTAAAGAAGAATGTATCGTTCAAATAGCAAAACTCGTCATGAGACCAAACGATACTTGGAAGGGGCGTGCAGGAAAACTTAGCCATTACATCGACTTACATAAACGCTACATGGGTGTAATGCCAGATGATATCCATCTATACATCCGAACACCTGCAGATATACCTATCACAATGAAAGACGAGATCCAGAAAATTCTTGAAGAACATAACTGGAAAGAAACAACAATACCGGACCCAACATTGCTTCCAAGAATGGTCCGAAAAATGAAGGAGTAAATGGAGGAAAAAAAATGTCCTGTGAACCATGGCAATGTGCAGAAATAGCTGCAACCAAAAAAGCAAATCCAATACCTAAACCCGAAGTCGCAGTCGCAATGATCAAAAGGGCTGCTCACCCCATTATTATTGCGGGAAGTAATTTAACCGAGAGATTTATGGAAGGCCGCCCAGCAATAGACTTTATAATCGATCTCGCAAAAGCAAGCAAAGTTCCAGTGATCGCAACAGCTCATATAGTAGGAGAATTCGTAAAACGTGGATACCAGCCAGCTGCATTTATGAACGCAATGGAAATCGGTCAACGTGTTGCAGACCCAACATGGATGGGTCTTGATGCCAAAGGTCATCCAGACCTCGTTATCTTAGTCGGCATGCCTTACTATATGCAAGCCTTAATCCTCTCAGGATTAAAACACTTTGCACCTACACTCAAAACCATGACTCTTGATAATATGTATCATGTCCACGCAAGCTGGTCATTTCCAAATGCCGGTCTTGAAGATTGGGCAAACAATCTTAAAGTAATGACAACAACATTTGGAGGAAATTAAAAAATGTCAATGTTTAAAGATATACCTGTAGAAGTTGGCGTAATATTTGAAGGCGAGCGTATCCGGCGAAACGACATGCAAGTCGAACTCGGCGGTCCTACAGTCAACAAAAAATTCGAAATAGCATATGTTAAACAAATGGACCAAATCGAAGACGGAAAAGTCATTGTTGTTGGTCCAGACTTAAAGAACCTTGAAGAAGGTAAGGCATATCCATTAGGTATATTAGTTGAAGCTGCAGGCGCGCAACTTGACTCTGGACTTGAAGGTGTCATCGAAAGGCGTCTACACGGCTATCTAAACTATCTCGAAGGGTTCATGCACCTAAATCAGAGATATGACATCTGGATGCGTCTTGGTAAAAAATCCTTCCAAAAAGGTCTAAACAGTTTTGAAATAATGGGCAAAGTTCTTTTCCGTCTATTCAAAAATGAATTGCCAATAATTGAGAAACTACAAATTACCTTCATAACAGACAGTGTAAAAATAGATGAACTCTATCCGAACGCTCTTGCCGCCTATGAAGCACGCGATGCAAAGGCTAGAGGTCTAAAAGACAGCGAAGTAGATACATTTTACGGGTGTGCACTTTGTCAATCATTTGCTCCAAGCCACGTTTGTGTTATCACACCACAAAGATACAGCAACTGCGGTGCTATCAGTTGGTTTGATGGTAAAGCATCCGCAAGTATCGATCCAAAAGGCCCAATCTTTGGTATTCCACGAGGTGATATAATAAATGAAGAAAAAGGTGAATTTAGCGGAGTTAACGAGGCAGCAAAGAAACGCAGTATGGGTGAAGTTACAAAAGTCTGGCTATATACAGCATTTGATCACCCACACACTTCATGTGGATGTTTTGAGGCAGTAACATTTTATATTCCAGAAGTTGACGGTTTTGGTGTTGTTCAAAGAAACTTTAAAGGTGCAGCCGTTAATGGTTTACCCTTTAGCACTCTAGCAGACTCTACAGCGGGCGGTCGCCAAATTGATGGTTTCCATGGTATGTCGCTTGAATATATGCGTAGCAGTAAATTCTTCGCGGCTGATGGTGGATGGAATCGCATTGTGTGGGTGCCAAAAGAAGTTAAGGAAAAAGTCAAAGATTTTATCCCTAAAGATGTAATTGATAAAATTGCAACAGAAGAAGACGTAAAAAGCGTTGATGAACTGAAAGCGTTCCTTAAGGATAAAAGTCATCCAATTGTTGCAAAATGGGTAGCTGAAGAAACCTCTGTAGCAGCAACAGAAAATGAGGACGTACCCGTTATGACTGCATCGACTCTGCCAATATCTGCAGGTGGTTTTAGAATTATTCTAACAGATGCTAAAATATATGCTTCAAAAGTTGTAATCAAAAAAGACGAGAAAACAGAAAAACGGTGATCACTATTGGCAGCCAAAAAAGATGATAAAAATGCTGGAATAGATGTAACAGAGTTGCTGGAGCTTATTACAAAGTTCCAGAACATTGAATTACACGATTTTCAGTTGGAAGCTAAAAACTTGGAACTATGTATTAGTGGTGGTGTTGCAAGTATGCCGGGCCTTAAACTCCCTAGTGCTATTTCAACAAAACCTACTTCTCTGATCCAACAAACGTTCAATATTCCAATTGAAAAATACTCTAGCAGTATTACTGAAGTAAAACTTGGTGCAACAAAAAGCGAAGGTGGTACACGAGGAAGAAGTTTAACAATTGGTGGCGAAAAAGCTCCAGCTTTCTACACTTTTGAAAGCCCACTAATCCATAAGCCGGTTGTAACTTTAGACGTTTTTGATATGGAAGTACCATTGTCAAAAGCAGTAAAGATGCACTGGAAAGAAGTTATGGGCGATCCTGCTGCTTGGGCAAAACTTGCAGTCGAAAAATATGGCGCAGACATGGTTACAATTCACTTAATTAGCATTGATCCATTGCTTAAAGATGCCCCTGCAAAATCAACACTGAAAACAATCGAGGATGTAATGCAAGCTGTTGACGTTCCAATTGTAATCGGTGGATGTGGTGACCCAGAAAAAGACACTGCACTTTTCGAAGAAGTGTCTCAAGCATTCCCCGGTGAAAGGTTCCTGCTTAGCTCTTTTACTCGTGATATGAATATTGAAAATATTGCGAAATCTGCAAAGAAAAACAACCATGCCGTCCTAGCTTTCACTCCAATGGACTTGAACATGGCACGAGAACTTAATCGTAAACTATACGATTATCTTGGAAGAGAGGATATTATAATGGACTTGTCAACTGCAGCTTTAGGCTACGGTTTGGACTACGCTTTCACTAATATGGAACGCGCAAGGCTATCTGGACTGCTAGGTGATAGTGAGCTAGCACATCCAATGTCCTCTGGAACAACCAATGCTTGGGCTGCACGCGAAGCTTGGCTGAAAATGGATGACCGATGGGAACCACGTGAGTTGAGAGGTCCATTGTGGGAAGTAACCACCGCATTAACATTACTGCTTTCCGGTGTAGATATGTTTATGATGATTCACCCTGCGGCAGTTAAAACCCTCAAAGATGTCATTAATAATCTGTCTAGTGGCAAAAAAGCTGATCCCAGTAAATACTTAGACTGGATCTCAGCTAAAATTTAAACTGGAGGAAAAAGAGTATGAGTCAAAAAGCTGCAAAGAAAGAATTAAGTCCAATCGATATTTACAAGTTGCTTCCAAAAACTAACTGTAAAGAATGTAACCAAGACAACTGTATGGCATTTGCAACAAAAGTTGTTGCACGTGAAGCAAGCATTGATCTATGTAAGCCTATGCAAAAGCCTGAGCATGCAAAGAACTTTAGCGTGCTACACGAAATGCTCAAGCCTCCTGTGAAAGAGGTCACAATTGGTGTAGGTGATAAAGCATGTAAGATCGGCGGGAAACTTGTCATGTACCGTCATGAATTTACATACTTTAACCCAACTGCAATTGCCGTGGATGTAACCGATGAAATGACTGAAGCAGAACTAGTGAGTCGCATAAAAAGCACAGAAAGCTTTAGTTATGAATACATTGGTAACACACTAAAACTTGACTTAGTGGCAATTCGTTCGACATCTGGAGATGCTGATAAATTCAAAAGCTGTGTCAAAAAAGTTTCAGAGACAACTAATTTGCCACTAATATTGTGTGCTTTAAACCCTTCAGTTCTTGAAGCAGGTGTTATGGTAATTCCCAAAGCACGTCCACTCCTTTACGCTGCAACCTTGACCAACTGGAAAGACATGGCTGAAATAGCCCTAATGTACAACTGTCCAATAGTTGCTTCTGCGCCAAACGACTTAAACGGGCTTGTCACTCTCGCAAAAACCTTACAAGCATACGGTGTTCAAGATATAGTTCTTGACCCTGGAACATTCTTTAACGAAGACTTAGCAGACACACTAAACAATTTCACAATGCTCAGACGTGCCGCAATAAAAACCGGTGATGAACTAGCCAGTTTTCCACTCCTCGGTCTACCCCTGAGTATATGGGCAAACAAAGGTAGCCTAGCAGATGATCTAGTTAAATGGCGTGAAGCATATGTAGCAGGTATGCTCATAACAAGATTTACTGATATAATAATAATTCACAGCACAGAGGGCTGGGTACAACTACCAAATGTTATTCTACGCCAAAACATATACACCGACCCACGCAAACCAGTCGCAGTAGCCGCAGGACTTAAAGAATTCGGAACACCAAACGAAAACTCACCAGTTTTCTTCACATCAAACTTTGCACTAACCTACTACACAGTAGCTGCCGACCTTGAAAGCAGCAAAACAAATGCCTATCTCATAGTTGTCGATGCAGAAGGCAGCGCAATCGACAGCGGTGTTGCAGGGCGCAAACTAACCGCAGAAAAAGTCGCAGACGCAATCAAAGCCACAGGCATAGAAAGCAAAGTAAAACACCGAAAAATCATCATTCCAGGCAAAGCCTCCAGAATCAGTGGCGAAATAAACGAACTCAGCAACTGGGAAGTCCTAGTTGGCCCACGCGACAGCAGTGAGATAGCCAAATATCTCACTGACAAATGGCAACAATAAACACCTTCTTCTTTTCTTTTTGATAGTTTTAAACCAGTTTTTAAAATTCGCTATAACAGTTTACCTTTCAGTTAATGTGTAGTGTGACGATGCTATTAGTTGTGGTGTTCATATTGCGTTCTGCCCCAAATGAAGTTGGAAAAATGAGGTACTGGATCAATTTGACGGCGCAATAACTTTCTGTGACTGGACTAACTCCGTAGGCAAGGCTACTCAAAAACTTATGTGCTAGATCAATTGTGTAAAATAATTTATTATGGCAATAACTATTATAGTCGTAACTTCCAACTATATGGTTGGTTAGTGTGCTATGAAAATGGTGCTAAAGGATGTTTTAGGAGGAAATGTGTATGAAGAAATGTTTGATAAAAATTTTTACATCTTTGTTTGTTGTGCTGTTTGTAGTTTCTTTTTTTGGAACCATTCAGGTTCCAATTGTAAACCAAACAGTTACGGCTCAAGAAAACTTTTTAGCTCCTAAACCACCAACAGGACCAAACACCCCACCATTAGATCCAAGCCAAACAATTGCAGCCCAAGAAAAAGCCCTAAACATCATACAAAATGTAATACAGACAGATCTATCAAAATACAATCTTGAACTCAAAATCAACTCAATAATGGATGGCCTGCCCCTTAGCGACATTGACAGAAAAATAACCAACCTAATGTATGCACTAACCCCCATCGAAAGTAATGATAATGAAAATAGTGTCATAGAGATTGCTTTTACTTTTGAAAAAAACGTCTTAACCAGTTACTTCATAACGCCTATAGATACACAAAATATCTCTACTACACAGCATGCTAACTGTCGTGACGCAATAGCTAGTTTTCTTGAAAAATATCAACAAAACACCAACATTGACTCAAACAACCTAATAACAATGCTAAACAATGTCAATCTATCAAAAAATTCCACAACAACTCAAAAAAACACAAAATTTGACATACTAGTTAGTACTTTTTGGGGAGCAGAGCAAACACAATTAAAATGGACACACACAATAAATGGTGCAGACTATACAAAACTAGAAATAAGCGTTAATGCCGATAATATTATAATTTCAGTGTATGATACTCGAGCACTTTACACAATTGGGGACGCTTCAGTAAATATTTCAAAGGAGCAAGCAATTGACATAGCTTTAGGGAATTTAAAGTATTACTCTTATGCTCTGTTTGATGGTGAGGTGGTGACAGACTTTAAGGTGTCTAGAAGTAATGTTGTTGCCAAGTTGGTTACTTCTCCTGTTGGTTATGAGCTTAGGCCTTATTGGGATGTTAAAATGATGTTAGATGAAGTCTATCCGGGTAATGTACATGGCATTGCAGTAGGTATTTGGGCTAATACTGGAGAATTCACTGCATACAGCAACATGGCATATGGCGGTTATGATGTTGACGATGATGTTTCTGATGCTGGGTCATATGATTATCTTATAGTGTTTGTGGTTGTGGTGATTGTGGTGGTGGCAGTTGTGGCGTTAGCATTTGGCTTAACAACCAAGAAAAAAACACATAAAACCCCTATATTTTTATTGGAGAATGGCGAATAAAATGATGATAGGTCTTTGTGAGGTTAGTTGAGTTTGTGATTAAGGGAGTGTGTTATGGTTTGGTTAGGTTGCAGTTTATGTGTGTTAAGAATGTGTGGGTGTTGGGGTTGGTTTTTGGGTTGTTGTGTTTAGTGTTGTTTGTGCCTCAGTCATCTAATTTGGTATATGCTTCGTCTGGTGTTATTATGTTAATGTCTGATGTTGATGGTGTGTCTGAAAATGTTAATAATGGTGATGGGTCTGGTTTGTCGCCGAGTTCTGGGGTAGTTATTTTGGCTGATGGGAGTGTTGAGGGGACAGATAAAATTAAACAAAGTTGTAATGTTTATACGTTTACTGGGGATATTTCTGGCCCTATACTTGTTCAGAAGAGCGGTATTACAATTGATGGTGCCGGATACACCCTTAAAGGAGGCGATATAGACCTAAGACAAGGCTCGGGATATGCATCAAAATGTTATGATAATGTTGTTGTTAGGAATGTGCGATTTGACAATTGTGGCATATACGCTTCTTCTGACAATAACAATTTTATCAATAACAAATTTACAGGAGGCACAATACGCAGTATAGCTGGTGATCGAGGTAATACAATTAAACACAATGTTTTCACCAATTGCCCCATGGCAATATATGTGGATTATGCTAATTATAATGGCAGGGGTAAGCATGATGTTATAAGTGAAAATGATTTCATTAATAGTGACATATATGTTGCTCTTGCTAATCCAGTTGTTGATAGGAATTATTGGAGTGATTATAGGCAACGTTATCCTGATGCTAAAGTAGTGGCTAAGGGAGATACGTGGGATACACCCTATGCTCGCGACAAAATACCAAATGGTGGTAACTTGTTTGTTGATTATAATCCGTTGGTAAAGTCTAGAAGTGGTTATGTAGGTCCTTACGACAATATTGAACCACCTAAAAGCACGCCAGAAAATACACCAGAACGCACGCCAGAAAATACACCAGAACGCACACCAGAAATCACAAAAAGTCCAGAGTCTTTTCCAACAACACAGGCAATAACAATAGTGGCTGTAGTGTCTGTGATAGTTATAAGCTCAGGTTTACTGATTTACTTTAAAAATACACGCTTAAAAAAACAAGTAAACAAAAACAGTGCCGTTTGACATAAAAAAAAGAGGTCTTTGCCGTAAAGCTCTCACCTATGGGAGTGATTTACGGCAATTTAAGATTTTTTAAGGCTTAAATTTTAAGGGTTGTTATTGTTGGTTCCAGTAGTAAATGTTGTTATATTGTCCTGAAGTAAACAAGTTTGGTTTTTCAAACACTATATCCAACTTTAACCCATACTGATCTATCTTGCTTTGCACTTGACCCCAAACTTCTTGGGATGTTTCATCAGCAGACCACACACCCCAAATACGATCCTGCTGCCATCGCATACCCCAACCATAATTCTTAGGTAGAACTAGTGCTGCCTCAGCCTTAACCCCCCCAGGCACTATGTCAGGATTTTGAACTATATCATTCCAAAAACGCTCTAAAGCACTAAAATGTTCTTCTTGCAAAGTGTTCGGACTCGCAGGATCCTCAGAATAATTAAAAATCATCACATAGTTTGCTCCAGCCTCATACGACATCTTTAACTGCTCAAACATTTCCTCGCCATCTGTAAGATACGGCGGATGGGTGTACTTCCAAGTAATACAGGTACCCCATTGCTTATTCTGCAAATTAGCAGCCCCCCTCACCAAAGCTATCTCCTGAGCCACCGTATTATTCCAAGCAAGCTCAGCAAGCACCACATCATACCACTTTGATAATCCCACCAATACAAACCATAATCCGCAGTAAAAACGGTAATCTGTTCTTTATTTAACTGTTTTTTGTTTATATCTTCGAAAAAGTCTTTGTTTCTGTTTATGAATACGTTGGCGGCTTCATCATTGTTTTTTATGGGGTTGCGTTTTAAAACTTGCTCATAAGTTGATATTGATAAGGGGCATTCTGTAAGATTTTCGGAGGTGTAAAATTTGTTCTCCGAACGAGCATATGCAGTGATTGTGCCGTCAGGATAGTAAATAACGTGTCCGTCGTGACCTTTTATGCGGTCCTGACCATTTACAAGGATGCTGCCATCAGGCGAGTAAACAGTCTGAACACTATATATTTCTCCACTATTCTCATCATAAACATTGTCGTTAATGTGTATTGAGCCGTCTGGATTTTTTTGGGTGTTTGATGTTGTAACATCATATGGGTAATCTAATGTAACCATTCCATCGAGCATGTTTCCGGCAGGTTCGTCATTATAGTATATTCCACTGAATTGTTTGCCCCATTTTTCTTTCATGCTGTTTAGCCATCCATTTTTTAGCCATTCTTTTGATTTATCATCTATGTGTGCGCCGCTGGAAATTGCATAGTTTAGGTTTGAAGCAACTGCGTAATCACCTATTTCCTCCATAGCCGTTACATCAGATTGAAAAGGGCCTGATAGTAGTATGAAGAGGTTTGTGTAATCTTTTACTTTGTCGATGAGTTCTTTTGCCTCCTCAACGGAGCTGCAGCAATAAGTAACTCCCACATAAAATGGTCCCTTATCTTTTTGATTAAACACAACAAACCCCGCAACAGCAACTAAACCAACCATAATACTAACAATGCTACAATTGTTACAACCAATTTTTTTCTCATAAACCCATCTTCCTAACTATCATATTTGGCGAATGAATTTGTATTTTATTATTTATGATGTTGTAAAAGTAGTGACTTATTGATTGTTAACCCGTTTTATAGGCGTAATTTTGGGGTCATGCATTAAAATGGTTGATGAGCAGGGTAGATGATATATCAATTGTTGTAGAAGTAATTAATCATGATAAGTAAAGCGGTTAAATGTATTGATTGTGGAAGCAAGATATTGTAAAGAATGGTAGACATAAAAACGATAAACAACGCTTAAAATGTAAAACATGTAGCAAAATCTTCTAAGAAGAATACAAAAGCCATGGCGTCAAACCGCAATTAAAACTATTAATTGTAAAAATATCATTAAACGGTAGTGGCATTTGTGATATTTTACGCGTTTTAAATATTAGTTAAAATACAGTTTTGTCAACTTTAAAAAAGCAAAAAATGTCAAATAAACATAGATCCAAAATATTTAAGCCTAAGACAACCTCTAAAATTCAAACTTTAGATAGAGTGAAGTGTGGAGTAGGTTTATTGTAGAGATGCATCTTGTTGGTTGTGGTATGTTATAAATTATGGGGATGGTGTTGTGGTTGTATGTGTGTTGGGTTTTAGGGGGTGTGATACATTGGGGGAGTTTTTGGGTTTGTTGGGTTTGTTGGATGTGGAAATAGCAATGGTTTATTTTGGTGATGATTATGTTTATTATGAGGTTGTATCGAGAAATGTTTTGCGAACTGGTAGGAGAAAGATGCAAAAGATTGAATGTAAGTATTTGACGTTTCGTACAAGACTTAAACGTTTGGTTTGTAGGACTATTTGTTATTTTAAGTCGTTAAGTATGCACAGAATCGTGTTTGGTTTGCTCATAAATATGTTAGAGTTTAACTATCAACCATTTTAATGCATGACCGATATTTTTGGGTTATTTGTTGGTTTAGGGTGCTTTATTCTTCAAGGGTTATTTCTGAGAAATTTTTAAAATGTTCTGGTTTTTTAGATAATACGGTGTAATTTAGCATTTAAACAGTCTGAAAGACAAATAACACGTCAATGCGCTAATAAAACCTTCGTTTCACCAACAAAAACCTAATTAATATTAGGGTCTATTAAACTATTAACGGTGTAACGCATAGTTTTTGAAACTTTACATTTATACGTGTGATAACAACTATACATAACTTAACATTTCTTGACATAACCAAAATTTTTGTCTATTTACTGTAAGCGCATGGTTCCGCTGCGAGAACATGCGGTTCTCTGGGGAGAGTTATAAAGCTGTTTTTTCTTTATAAATTTGATGAATTAATATGAAGTTGCATACTCAATTGGTTGTCGTAGGCCTTGTGGCTCTTTTGGGGCTGTCTTTCTTCTTTCCGCTGTTTAATTCAAATACTATCAATGCAGTAGCTGTAGTAGATACGGTGGATAATTCTTTTCCTTCAACATTTTACATTACATTTCAAAAACAAGAAGCACGGGTACAGCCTGATGGAAGTGTACCCGAGAGCATTCTTACAGTACGTTTTCTAAACGGAACATCCTGTGACACTGAACAGGCAAGCTTTACTTTCTCTCTGGAAGAAAACCAGGGAACGTATACGGTTAAGTTTATGCTCAGTTTTGATGGTTTTTCTGAGGAAATATCTTTACCGGCCACCGTTTCAAATGGCCAAGTTTACATAGATGATACTCCTACAATATTTGTAGTAAACCCAGACGATTTAACCGACGGCAATACCCTACAAATTTTACAAACAGAAAGCTATACTCTCTCTGGCACTGTTCAGCGTGACTCATGGGCCGTGTCTCTAATTGATAACTATGAATTAATTGCAAAATGGGTTCAATGCTATTATCAACCAACGGGATCATCAAACGCGCCTTTTGGAACACATCACTTCCTTTTCGACCCAACAACTGGTATACTTCTTTGTCCTCCAGATAATCGGCTTGAGGATGTGCTTTTAACTAAATTAGGTATATCTGCTATATCTTATGGTATGTTTGTGTTGTCGGATTATTCAGAAAATCTACACCAATACTTTACCTTAAGCGATGTTCCATACCCCTATCATGAACATTCTGATTCTTTTTCTTGGGAATTAATTTTAATTTCTGTCTTTGTTGTTGTGTTTGTTTTGGTTGTGTTTTTTGCTTATAGGGCATCTTTGAAGAATAAGAATCGTGGGAAACGAAAAACGTATTCAAATATGCCTTTAAAATTCAATTATATGTCACGTATCGTGGTGGGGTGTTTTTATGGGTGAGGTTATTGGTGAATTTAAGTCTGTTACAAAGCGTTTCGGCTCTGCGGTAGCCCTTGACGGCCTTAATTTAAAGATATGTCGGGGTATTAATGGATTAATTGGGCCTAACGGTGCAGGTAAAACCACAGCTATCAGGTTGAGTTTAGGTTTGATTAAGCCTGATGCTGGGTGTGCTGAATTGTTTGGACTTGACTGCTGGAATAATTCTTTGGCTATTCGTGGCAGGGTGGGGGTTTTGTATGAAAAGCTTGCGTTTTATGATAATTTGTCGGGTCTTGAGCAGCTGCGGTTGATGGCAAAGTTGAAGGGGGCTTCTGATTCGGTGGTTAAGCTTAGAAAGCTTTTGTGTCTTGTTGAACTTGATGAATCTGCTCATGGTCGGCGTGTTGGGGGTTATTCTGCTGGTATGCGTCAAAGACTCGGTTTAGCCCAAGCACTTTTGGGTAAGCCGGAGCTTGTGATTTTGGATGAGCCTACGGCTAATTTGGATCCTTTGAATCGTGCAAAGATTCTTGATCTTGTAGTTTTTTTGAGTAGGGAGCATGGTATTTCTTTTTTGATTTCAAGCCATATTTTGCCTGAGCTTGAAAAAGTGTGTGACAACTTCATATTGATGAATAAAGGCAAGCTATTGCGACAGGGTGTGTTGGAGCAAATGTTGGATAAATCCTCCTTACTGTCTGTTGTAAAGTTTGTTGTTAGGGTGCAACCCATTGAGGCTGTTGCAGCCCTTTTGGGGGATGAGGGGTATGTTGAGGATTTATTGGTTATTGATGATTCGCTGCATGTTACTGTGAAGGATGCTACATTGTTTAAACAACGCTTACCTTTGCTTGTTGGTCAGGTTGGGGCGTCTTTGGATGAGGTTAGAATGGTAAGGTCAGATTTAGAATCCGTCTTTAAATCCGCAGTTACGGAGAAGGGGGCTTAAACGGTGTCTGCTCGTGCAAATTTGGCGTTGCTTAGGGCTGAGGTGGGTAAAGTTTGGGCAAGTCCTATACTAGAAATTACTGTTGCTCTTATGGCTGTTATGACTCTTATGTCAGTACAACCTATTACAGAACTTGTTCGCCACTCAGATTTTTCCTCTGTTTTTCGGTCTGCGGTGATGGGCAGTGTTAGTGCTACGGCTGCTTCGTTGATGCTGCCTTGGGTTATTATGTGCGGAGTTTTAATGGCGTTATCTTTTGCTAGGGATTATGAGTCGGGACTAATGCAGTCAGTTTTATCTACTCCTGTGTCTCGCAAAACATTTTTCACTGTAAAGTTTTTTGCAGTTGTTTTGCCTTTGATGCTTCTTTCTTGGTTGCTTACCACTTTTTTTGTTGGCCTCTCATTTTATTCTGATCTTTTGATGGTTTTGCGGTTTTCTTTGTGTGTGCTGCCTGTCTCATTTTTATCTTTAATGTTTTGCGGGGGCTTAGGTGTTCTAGTTGCTTTAGTGGTTAAGCGTACTATTCCTGCGGTGTTGACGTCTTTGCTTGCAAACTTTTTCATATGGTACCCTGCAAATATAGATACTGAATGGTTGCTTAGGGAGGGTGTGGGGTATGTTAATTATTTGTGTTTGACGCCTCATGAGGGGGCTTTAGTCTTTTTAGATAGACTACTTGGTATAGTTCCAATGGGGATATCTCAGATTGAGGATGCGCTTCAGTTTACTTTGTCAACGAGCAGTTTTGCTGTGCTGCTTATCTTTTATGCGTGCGTGTTAGTGATTCCGTTGTTTGTTTATTTTATTCGGAGGTTTGAGGTATGCGAATAAACTCTACTGTAAGGCTTGGTTTAATAGTTTTGATTTTGGGTGTGGTTTTGTTATTTAGTGTTTTGTCTACTCATGTGGGGTATTCGTATAAAGCAACGATTGGACGTGTTGAGCCTGGTGATACGTTTGCGTATGGGTTGTTTTTGGCTCCGGTTGGTGTGGGTAATATTAGTTTGGATGGTGAAACAGTTGTTATGGGTCCTGAAATGGATGGGCCAGAGGATGCTACGTTTGTTACGTTTGTGCGTTTGGTGGTTGTTAGTCCGTCGGGTGAGACTTTGGTGGATATGGAAGGTATTGTGCCGTTTAGTGTTTCGGTTGATTTTACTGAGCGGGGTGAGTATGTTGTTTATGTGACTAATTTGGGTGATGAGACGGTTCCTATTCCTGTTGCAGCAGAGTTTCCACGTGATAACGGTGTTGTTAACAGGGAGGCAGACAAGTTTCTTGTCAGTATAATCTTAACCGTAAGCGGTACAGCTATTCTTTGCATAGGTCTAAGCGCAACACTGCTCATAAAACCCAAAAAAGCAGTTGGCAGACCTGTGGCTGATGCCGTTTAAAATGGTATCATGCATTCCCGAAATACATAACTGTGTGTCATGTATGGTGATTGAAATTGTTTGATGTATTTTTGAGCATTTGTTGGTATTTTTGCTGATTTAAAGTGATGTTATTTTTAGATTCAGTTTATGAAAAATATGTGATTTTTCATAGTGTGGTGTTGCTACACATGACTATGTGTTTATTTTTTAATCATTAAAGAATATTTTTGAGAAAAATGATGTTTGATAATTTTTAAAATTGCATATTTTAACGTTTTGTAGTGTTATGTAAAATATAGTTGTGTATGGCGGGAATCCAGGTGGTAAGCTCAGGCGTGCTATCCTGTGTATTACGTTAGTTTGAATTGAGGTGAAAAATGTATGGGTGTAAGGAATGTGGGTTTGGTTTTAGGGTGTTGGTTTAATGTTTGTTGTGTTTGTTTTGGTATCTGAAATATTGTGTGGCTGTGAGCAATAGTTGTATGTATTGTTGTTATTGTGGTGGAAGTTATAGGTTTGATGGTTAAGGCTGTTATATATTTTTGGCGGTTCTGTTGGTGGGACTGGTGGGGTAGTGTTTTTGGTGGTGTTTTTATATGTTTCATCTATACATCTGAATTCTGGTATTGAATGGGGAGCTTCATACGGATATCAATTGTGGTTTGTACTGTTGAGGTAATTTGTTGATTTGGCCCCCAGTTATAGCCGATTCTTGGAGAGGACAGAGTGGGAAGTGTTCTTGATCTACTTTAGCTGTTTTTTGAGAGTTGCTGTGTTTTTGTTGTTGTGTTTGTGTGATTTTTTTTGTGAATGTGGTTGTGTGGTCAAAAATTGGAGTGCTAAAAAGCAGATGTGCTGTGATATTATTGATGATGGAGGGGGTTTGGTTAAAAATTAGTGAGTTGCCGTTTGAGCGTGTGTTTTTGTTTTTTAGGGTGGAAAGTCAGGTATGGTTGGTAGTATCAGTAGTTAGTATTAGTAGTTTGTTTAAGGGGGTAGTATTAGTTGGTAAAATAGTTTTTGTGATTGTAGCTAAATAGCATGTTTGGTTTAGTGCCATTTTTTTTTATGTTCAATTAGAGTATAACTCGTAATATAGTAGCTTAGTTTTTTCATTAACTATTGTGTTTTAGAGCCTATACTCACCCACAGTGAGTTCACTTTTTATATCAAAATCGCTATAAACCTAATTATGAAAAAAACGTGGATGTTATTAGCTATAGTAGTAGTAATTGCAGTACAAATTGCTGTGCTGTCATCCTTCCATCATCACAATATACATGTGGATGTAGCTTCAACACCTGCCGTGTCAAACGGGTTAGACTGATACACATCCTTCCATCATCACAATATACATGTGGATGTAGCTGAGGCTGATTTTGTTACAGTGGTTATCTCAAAACTGGATTATGCACGCCTCAACATAAAAGTCGAAATACACGCTCTGGGCAACTCAACAGTGATGCTGTTTCCAAACGACACATCAAAAGAACTGCCTTTTGGCGAGTTGTACACGTTTACAGTGGACATGCCCCCTACAGTTCTTTTTGGCAACTCGCAATATTCTTTTCAAACTGAGGGGATAAATCTCTCATCTACTCATCCAGTTGATGTAACATTCAACACAAACTCTACAAATGGCTACTTGACATCTCCAAAAGATGAACCAGTTGATGTTTATTGGTTTATTATTCAAGGTAATGCAGCGATAAGGGTTAACGGGTTGGGGGTCGGATTTTGACCGAAGCAATTCTTGTAGCTAAAATGGCTGAGTTTCTGTCTACTTTGGATCAAGTTAAGCGGTATCATAAACTTGCCTCGACCATGGCGGATTTTGTACTAGTAATTGCCGCCTCAATTGTTGCTTTACTAGCCATACAGATTGCAGGCGCTTTGTTGAATCCGTATGATTTTCTCTCTACATGGACAAGTTTTTCAGTTGTCTTTAGTAGCGTTTTAGTTATTGGCGTTGGAGTGCTTGTGGGTGTTGTTTGGGTTAACAGAAAAGTAAACTCTGTACCAACTCAGAAATGGCGAAGTTCTCTTAATGAGGGTGCTTCTGGTGTGTTAAAGCTATTACAGGAAATAAATTGGGAAACCGTATTTAACGACATCCGTTTTGCAAAACTGGGTTTTACTCTTTATGGTGTTGTAACAGTGGTAGCTTATTGGCTATTAACCAGTTTTATAGGCGTAATTTTAGCAGGTTTTATAGGCGTTAATATTTTTCACTTTAGTTTTAAGCCTGCTTTGGTTTTAGGAGTATCGTTGATTTTCGCGGTGGTTTTATGTCAGAAGGACATCAGCAAACGTTATGAGCATGTTGGACGTTTGGATTCATTGTTGTGGGAGTTGAGATGGTTTGAAGAGGGCTTTAGACGAACCGATTTCCAAACCTGATCTCTACGTTATAGATAGAGTTATAAAAACTCTGAAAGAGACAAATCGGCTGAACAAAACCACTCTTGCTACCTCTACTGGTATGGCTTATGATCGGCTGGTTAAGTATTTGGATTGGATGAGTATGAAGGGGTTTGTAGAATTTGATTTGAATGGCAACGTAGTGCTTACAAGATTGGGTGCGAAAACTTATGATCAACTGGTAAAATGGATACTTCAACACATCGGAAAAGTACGCTTCCAAAAACTAAAGTAACTTTTTATTTTCTCGTTTATCCCTTGTTTTTATTCATTTTATGTGGGAAATTTTTGGAAACATTATTATTGTAATTTTTACTTCTTAATACTTAACAGACGCTTACACGTTAGAAGGCATATTTAAAATGAATAACATCAAAAATACTCGAAGCATTTGTCCTGACTGCCTCAAGACGCTTAATGCAACAATTTATGAAGAAGATGGAAAAGTTTTCATTAAAAAGATTTGTCCAGATCATGGTTCATTTAATGAACTCTACTGGTCAGACTATGACCATTATGTACGCGCAGAAAAACTCCGCTTTGATGGTGAAGGTCTCTCTAACCCTCGCACCGAGAAAAAAGAAGACTGTCCTCTTGACTGTGGCATTTGTCCACAGCACAAATCACACACGGCCCTTGCGATAATAGATGTCACTAATAGGTGTAATCTAACTTGTCCGGTATGTTTTGCTAATGCTACATCAGCAGGGTACGTGTACGAACCAACGAAAGAACAAGTTTACGGAATGCTCGAAAACCTGCGCGCCAACAAACCCGTTCCCACTACTGCACTCCAGTTTTCAGGTGGCGAACCCACAATTCGAAAAGAACTGCCCGATTTTATACGCAAAGCCAAAGAACTAGGCTTTAGCCACGTAGAAGTAAACACTAATGGTCTACGTATCTCTCAAAGCGCAGACTACGCTAAAGAACTAAAAGAAGCAGGCGCAAGCACAATATATCTACAATTTGACGGTTTAACATCAGAAGTATACAAGTTCATCAGAGGAATAGACCTCCTTGACATAAAAATGAAAGCTATCGAAAACCTCCGAAAAGCAGGTCTTACAAGTGTTGTACTGGTCGTTACCTTAGTGAAAGGCGTAAATGACAACCAACTTGGCGATATTATCAATTTTGCCGCCAAAAATTTTGACGTTATCCGATGCATAAACGTTCAACCTGTTAGTCTTTGTGGCCGTCTACCTCAACAAGACCGCGAAAAAATGCGCATAACTATCACTGACTTTATGAAAAATGTCGAAGAACAAACAAACGGTACTATCAAAGCCACCGACTTTTATCCTGTACCAACAGTTGCTCCCATAGCAAAAGCTGTAGGCGCATTAAAAGACCACAGATATATAGAATTTACTGCCCATCCACATTGTGGCATGGCAACTTATCTGCTAATTGAAGAAGGCAAAATCATTCCAATTACAAAACTCGCTAATGTTGATAAATTTGTTGCCTCCATGACCAAAGTTTATGAACTTGCCTCAAAGGGTAGCAAAACAGAAGCTAAACTGCGTTTAGCTGGAGCTATACGATATGTCAAATTTGGATTTTTGCGTAAATATGTTTTTGGCGTTCTGACAAAAGGTGACTACAAATCTCTTGGTGATTTACAACGTAAATCTATCTTGCTTGCCTCAATGCATTTCATGGATCCATACAACTTTGACCTTGAACGAGTTGAACAATGTCTCATACATTATGCCGTTCCCGATGGCAGAATTATACCTTTCTGTACAATGAACTCTATTCACCGACAGGAAATAGAAAAGAAACTTGGCGTTCCAATCAAAGAATGGAAAGAGCAGCATAAGGTTGAAATAACTCAGACTTTCTAAAGGTAAAGAAATATCAAATTAATTGGTGAAAAGTAATGGGCGGAAAAAAGAAGCTCGGCATTAAACAAATGGAAAAGCAGCAAGTAAAATCTGACGAAGATAAAGCTGCAAAGGATGCAAAAAAGAAAGAAAAAGCAGGTCCACCCCGTGAAAAGAAGCAGTTAGCAATTCTACCTCCTGACGTTAAAGACCCAAAAATCGTTGCTGAAGTCAAAAAAATGGGTGCTTTAACACCTTACGTTATCGCTACACGTTTTGGTGTACGAATAAGCGCAGCTAAAGACTTTCTAGAACAACTTGAATCAACTGGTCAAATTCAACTTGTCTCTAGCAGTCATAGCTTGAAAATCTACAAAGCCGCAGCATAACACTGCGAAACTTTTTTAACTATTTTTAGATTTAATCAAGTAAGATGCCTTATGAATTTTCCACAGAGGCTATATACCACTACAGAGATACGAGATGCTAAAATTTTAATCAATCAGGGCTATAAACACACATTAATCGTTGATGGCACAATAGAATTCAAAACCAAAGTTAATCAGGCAATAAAATATTTGGAAACCTCTGGATATTATGATTTTTTTAGAACATATATTAAAGAAATAATTGAAATTGATGGCCTAACTCAGTTAAGAGAAACTGAAATTTCAATCTGGGCTAATCAGTATGCTGTGGAAAACCCTGTAGATGCTGCCAGCTTGTTAGTTCAGAAAGCCTATAGCATGAAAGAATATCTTGACGGCGAGGTTTATTATGGCGGAAATGCTGAAAAACGCTCTCTGATGGAACGTATACATTTTTTACAGACCTTAAAAGAGAAAACCCTAGATCCTAAGGTGATACAAGACTGTCAACGTTTGCTTGATTTATGGTCTGAGAGTTCATGGTCCTTCTGATATAACTGAATCTTCTGGAACTACATTGGGTAATAATTCTACTTTTATATTTGTTCCACTTTTTGCATTTTTAAACAAATCAAGATTTTTCGTGATTGTTCCAAGAATACTCACAGGACTATAGGGTTGCGATTTACCATAAAACACACATAACGCGCTACTCATGGGCCAAAACGCGATAGCACCTGTTTCAACTGTGGATTTCGCTTTTTCTCCCCCCAACTTTAAAGGGATCTCAAAATAGATTTCTTCTTTATAGAGTGCGATTCTACCTACAATCGGCAACATACGAATTAATGTATCTACAGTTCTCGGCGCTTTAAACCTCGCCAATTCCCCCTCTGCTTCCCCTAAACCTTCTAGAATGAACCTTATTTTTACGCGAGAGATGTTTTCTTCAGCACTCAAATTTCACGCCTCAACAGAAATACCATTTAATAGAATAATAAATTATATACATGAAAATATTTAACCCTTACACTAAAAACAATAGAACTTCTTGTGAATTTAACCTAGTGTTTATTGTTTTATTGTGTGATTGTTTTATTTTCGATTTCTATGAATTTTTTTTAACGCCTTTTAGAGTGGTGTTTTTCTAAGTCGAGAACTTTACTGATTATTCACAAACATGACTTTTTTGTTCCAAAATAGTATCTACCTTATGCTACTACCGGCAATTGATTCCAGAGTTGTTACTGTTGAACAATAAAAATATTGAAAAAGTGAAATAGAGCGCGTTAGTGTAGTAACGTTAGGAGTGTTTTACCGATATATTCGATTTGTTCACTTGTAACGTTTGGGTGAATTGGTATGCTGAATACTTGTTTTGCGGCTTTTTCAGTTTCGGGTAATTTGCGTGTATCATAGTTCTTGCGGTAGAATTCCATGGTGTTTATTGGATGTACATAATATGCTTCTGCGCCGATTTCTTTTTGTTTTAGCTCTTTAAGAATTTGATTGCGTTCTTCCTCGGTACCGTCAATTAGTTTTACTGTGTAAAGATACCAGCTGTGTTGATTTCTTTCTGTTTCTATGGGTAGTTTAAGACGTTTAGTTTGTTGTAAGATTTTTGTGAGTTGTTGAGCGTTTTGTCGTCTTTTAGCAACAAACGATGATAATTTGTCTAGTTGTACTATTCCTATGGCGGCTTCAATTTCGGGCATACGATAATTGTTACCCATTAAAACAGAAGTGTACTTTTCCCTTTCCCCATGATTCCTAATTAACCGCAGAGTCTCACATATTTTATCATCATCTGTAGTTATCACTCCGCCTTCTCCTGTGGTAATGTTTTTACTTGCATACAAACTCCAACAAGCTACATCCGCAAAAACACCTGCAGGCTTACCCTGATACGTAGCTCCATGTGCCTGAGCCGCATCCTCAACTAAGGCTAAACCATGTTTTTCAGCAATTTCTCGTAGCGACTTCATGTCTGCTGAGTAACCATACAAATCAACAGGCAAAATTGCCCTAGTTTTATCACTTACAACACGTTCAACGTCTTCTGGCGACAGCGTATACGTTTCTGGATCGATATCTGCAAAAACAACTCTAGCCCCTGCAAAAACAACTGCTTCAGCTGTTGCAATAAACGTAAAACTCGGAACAATCACCTCATCACCCTGTTTAACACCCACCGCTAAAAGCGCAGCGTTTAATGCAGCTGTTCCATTATTAACCGCAACTGCATGCTTTACCCCAGCAAACCTTGCATAATTTCTCTCAAACTCTAACACCTTAGGCCCTTGTCCCAACGCATTAGTCAATGGCCCTTTACTTATAGTCTCCATCACTGCTTGAACTTCTTCTTCCCCAATTTTAGGCATATTAATAGGAATCAACTTGACATCACCAACTAAAAAGAAAAGAAAGAATGTTATTTTAGGGTTTCACAAAACAATAACCTATTCAACACTTAACTCTATCCAACGGCTATAATCTACAAGCACCTGCAGCCTCTGAGACCTAAACATTACATCTAATGCTAAATCTCCTGTATCAACCTTAAGACTTCTAAGACCCTGCACTTTACTCTCCGTAGCAACCACAATAATGTTACCTAAACCAACCTGCCAAATAACCCTATGGCTAATCTGCTGATTTCCCCTGCCAAAAATAAATCCTTGCCCCCCAATCAGCGTTACAACAATTTTAACCGCTTTACTAACTTTTAAAGCTTGAAGAATCTCTTGCTCATTAACATCCCTGCATACTATTTGCTTATTAACAAATAAATCAACACCCAACAAAGTTTTCTTTTGATCCAACAAATCACCTATAGTACGCGTAGTAGTTCCCGGTCCAATTACATAGAGCGTCTCTGGCTGCATACTCTCAATAACATAAACCCCTAAAGCCGCTTGATTACGCACTTCATCCTCAGTCATCGGACTTGCCAATTTACCAACCTGAATCAAATGTGGCTCATAAGGACTCAATGCATACCCATAAAGTTCTGCCGACAAACGTCCCGCACGAAACGCTTGCTCATCTACGTCCATAACCTCTGCCTCACGTACCAACAACTTTTCCTCCAAAAAACCACAAACCACACGTGCTGCCGCCACTGGATTAACTGCAAAAACAGCACTATGCATCTTAACCCCCGTAGGCACCCCCAACACCGGTAACTTTGCATCAACAACTTTTAAAACATCTCTAGCTGTACCATCTCCACCACAGAAAACCAACAAATCCACTTTTAATTCCAACATACTCTGCGCTATACTCTTGGTATCTTCTGAACTCGTATGAAGACTATCTTTACCAACTACTGTGTAAGCGTACCCCTGTTCTTTTGCTACAATCTCCCCCATATTTCCTGCACCTACTAGTAGACAAATACAACGTTTAATTGGTGCAAGTTCTTCAAGAAAGGCTTTAGCTCTTGTTGATGCAATGGGTTTTGCGCCAAGAGAGATTGCTTTTTCAAGCACCGCTTTTCCATCGGTACCCTTTAATCCGCTTGCTCCTCCCATGCCGGCAATCGGATTTACAATAAATCCTACCTTTTTAATGCTAACGGACTTAGCTTCAGACATAAAATTAGCTTTTCTCCTATTAAGAACAAAAAAATAAAAGGTTGAAAAATTTAGCGTTTATTGTACGCCGTTGATGTATTTCTTTCGCACATCGTTGAGCCATGGGTAAAGTTTTTGCAGTTTTTCCATAGACTCAGCAACTTTTTCTGTAGGATACTCATATGGTTGCAAGTTTCCGTTGAAATATTCGCCGTAAGCTGTCATATCAAAGAAACCGTGTCCTGTTAGTATGAATAGTAAAGTTTTTGGCTCGTTGGTTTCCTTGCATTTACGTGCTTCATCAACTACTGCTTTGATTGCATGTGTTGCTTCAGGTGATGGAATTATGCCTTCACTGCGGATGAAAATTTTGGCTGCGTCAAATGCTTCAACTTGATTAACGGCTAATGTGTTGATTTGTTTTTCTTGTGCCAATACACTAATGGTTGGTGCAATACCGTGATAACGTAACCCTCCGGCGTGAATTGGTGCTGGCATGAAGTCATGTCCTAAAGTGTACATGGGAACGAGGGGTGTTAGTTTTGATGTATCTCCATGGTCATATGTGTATTCACCTTTTGTAACTTTGGGGCAGGCTGTGGGTTCTACGGCAATTAGTTTGGTTTCTTTTGGAGATTTCTTTGTGACACGGTCATAGTAAAATGGCCACATTAGTCCTGAGAAACTGCTGCCTCCACCGATGCAGCCATAGATGGCATCTGGGTAATCGTCAACCATTTCAAATTGTTTTTTTGTTTCTATGCCCTCAACTGTTTGATGTAGACATACATGGTTGAAGACACTTCCTATGGTGTAGTTGGCTTTTTTGCCTGTTTTCCCGCTTTCTAAGGCATCTTCAACTGCTTCACTAATTGCTATGCCTAATGTACCACGGTTATCTGGGTCTTCTTTTAGAATTTTTCTTCCAGCGGCTGTTTGGTTGCTAGGACTTGCAAAGACTTCGGCGCCGTAAGCGTTCATCATCATTTTACGGTATGGCTTTTGCTCATAACTAGCTTTTACCATGTAGACAGTTGTTTTAATTCCAAACATGGAGGTTGCAAATGAGATTGCTGAACCCCATTGGCCTGCTCCGGTTTCAGTGGTTACTCGTTCTATGTTTTCTTTCATGTTGTAGTAAGCCTGTGGTACAGCACTGTTTGCTTTATGACTGCCTGCAGGGCTTACGCCCTCGTATTTATAGTAAATTTTTGCTGGAGTTTTTAATACTTTTTCAAGTCCTACCGCTCTAAATAGTGGGGATGGCCTCCAGATGCGGTAAATTTCTCTGACTTCTTCTGGAATGTTTATCCAGCGTTCTTGACTAATTTCCTGTTCAATGATTTCCTTGGGAAAAATTTGTGGAACTATGCCGACACCCGGTTCTTTTGTTGCTGGGTCGATGAATGGTGGAAGCGGGTGTGGGAGGTCTGGTGTTATGTTGTACCATTGTTTTGGTATCTCTTCTTCTTTTAGCAAGATTTTTCGGGTTATCATGTTTTTTCTTTCCTGTTTTATTATAAATGTATTTTAAAACTTATTTAAACTTTTCAGTACATGAATGTACAAAACTGTACGTTTACTATTGGGTGAACCTAAACCTACATTAACACTTTAATACTTAAATGCACAAAAACATACGTGCACATACCATGTGGAACCAAATAAAAACCTATTTCAACGACTACCCAGAAAGACTAAAAGTAGCCCGCATACTAGTAGAAAACGGCCTAAGCACAAAAAACGGCAAAATATACCTAAACCAAATAGAAATCCCTCCCATACGAATAGCCCGTGCTGCAGAAGTAGACCGACGCACCGTAAACGAAACCCTAAACACCATAAAACAAAACCAAAAACTAACTGAAATCTTCGAAGAAATCTGCCCAGCTGGACACTCACTAAAAGAAATAGCCAAACACCTAAACCTAGGCGTCGTAGAACTCACAGTAAACAATGCAAAAGCACACGGCATAATAGCCAACGCCGCAACACTACTAAACAATGCAAACCTAAGCATACGCCAAGCAATAGTAGACGACTCTGAACTATCTCCTGAACCCAAACTTACCCTAATAGTAGAACGCAAAATTCCAGGCGAACTTATTCCGGCAATCCTCCAAATTCCCGAAGTAACAAAAATCTCTATATACTAACAACAACTAACCCTTTTACCCTAAATCCGCATCTTACACGCGACTATGAAACTTTTACGATGACCTCTGTTTTAATATTGCTTGTTCTATCCAGAAATAGGGTTACACTTTTGTTTTTAGGTATATGTCTGCTGGTGTTAAATAGTTTATGCCTTCGTGTGGTCTGGTAAAGTTGTAGTATCTTATGAAGGTCCAGTGTT
>JAITMO010000024.1 GCA_031277345.1 Candidatus Bathycorpusculum soli | reverse complement strand
AGGCTATGTATTCTTGTTCGCCGCGGTGTTTGATCCATTGTTTGAAAAATTCTTTTCTTTCTTGGTTTGTTATTGAGGCAAAGAATTTGCTTGCGTCTATATCGGTCATTTTGGGGGTGAGGGTTATGTGTGTTTGGTTGAACCAGTCTTCTATGTACATCATGGTGTTGCCTTTGCATAGGATGTAGTTGATTCTTTTATTGTTAGTACTAGTTATGGGCAGTACAATGTACATCATGGTGTTGCCTTTGCATAGGATGTAGTAGGCTGTTGTTAAGAGTTGGTTGTGGGTTTTTGGGAAGCATTGTTGTAGTATTTGGGTGAGTCCTGTTTGGTTTGCTATTTCTGTTAGGGTTGTGGGTGTGCCGATGGTTTGTATATTGTTTGGGGTTGGGATTGTTGTTGTTTGGGTTTTTTGGGAGAGGTTGTAATAGTTTTTGTTTGGGATTAGAATGTTTGTGTTTGGGTCTTTTTTTCCTATGGCTATTTCGTCGCTTGTTGGTTGTCCTTTTTTGTTTCGGTAGGTGCGTAGGGTGTGGTAGATGTATGTGGTTCCGTTGGTTGCTTTTTTGTAGGTGATATTGTTTTTTGGTATTGGTATGGGTTGGTTTTTGAGTGGCGTTTTTTATCACTTTGTATGCTATAATTATAGTATACATTTGTATGTTTTTGTTGGGTGTTTTTGGTTGGTGGTTGGTTTATGGGAGTTTTGTTTGTGATTTGTCTAGAAGTGTTATTTTGTTCGTGAAAATGCTTTCTAAACTACAGGGTACATCATACAAACACCCAGTAATTTTCAACTTTGTATACTATAAAAACATGCAGAATTTAGGTATAAAGTCGTTAACAATTCAAAAAGAAGAGCAGCTCAATTATATAAAGTCGTTAACAAAAATAAAATACAACAATAGAAAACAAACAGACACAAACATTTAATTGACTTATTTCATCACTAACTCCATTTAACAAGACAACACACATAACCACAAAAACAAATGAGTCAAATAAAAACGTGAGCCATTGTCTTTTACATGGTAAGGGCTTGTAGTCTAGCACGGATAAGGCATCGGCCTCCGGAGCCGGGAATCCTGGGTTCAAATCCCAGCGGGCCCGCCAATATCGCATTAAGGTTGTATTGAGAAAAGCGTTATTGTTGGTTAAAGCAGAGTTTTTAAGTATTTTCTCAGTAGTTGAGGTTGGTTATAAATTGTCTTTAGGGTTTTTTTAGGGTTCTTTATGTTGTTGATTAGGGATAATTGTTTGTATTTTTTTAGGGCTTGTTTAGCGATTTCTTTTACTTCGTTTGGTGTAAAGTCTTCGGTGTGTATTAGAGAATGTCCCAAGGGTTGTCTTGCTGAAGATCCAAACGAATTACAGGATAAATCTGTCGCGAAATAATGGTTCTTTTTGCATTGTTCATATAGTTTTGTACCGTAGGTAGGTGTTGCAGTGAATAGGTGCATACCTACATCATATTTCTGTTTGAGCATTAAGGCAAAATTTACTGTGCGTTGCATGTGTTCTTTTGTTTCTCCAGGGAAACCGATAATGTAAAAGGCACCGGTTTTCAGGCTGATTTGTTTGGCGTTTTTGGCGAATTCAACTACTTGGGTAAGGTCGAGGTTTTTACAGATGACATTGTTTAGTATGTCTTGATCGCCTGATTCAACCCCGACGAAAATACTAACAGCACCTGCTTGTTTCATTTTTTTAAGTAATGCCTTGTGTAGACGGTCTGCGCGGACACCGTTTGGGGTCTCCCAACCGATTTTAATTTTGCGTTCAATCAGGCCATCACATATTGTTTCGAATCGTTCAATATCAAATGTCAGATTATCATCTTCGAAGAAGATGTTTTTAATGTTATATTTGTCAGTAACGTATTGAATGTGGTTTAGAACGTATTGTGCTGAGTGTGATCGGAATTTTTTACCCATATGCAAGTGAACGGAGCAAAAACAACAGTTAAAGGGACATCCGCGACTGGTCACCATAGGTATAGAGCGATTTTGGAAACTGCGATACCCGATTTTTTTGTTATTAAGATAATGTTCCATGTTCACAAGATGGTAAGCTGGATATGGAAGCTTGTCAAGGTTTTCTAAAAATGGCCGTGGTTCATTGATTTTAATGATTCCATCTTGTCTATATGCAATGCCTAAAATGTCATGTAGAGATTTTTGATTTTGTATGTGCTGCACAATTTCAAGAATGGAGTATTCACCTTCTCCAATTACAGCTATATCCACAGTTTTTGCTTCTTCTAAGAACTCTTTTGACACCGTAGAGGCGTGTGGTCCACCTACAATTGTGATGACGTTTGGGTTAATTTTTTTTGCTATTTCACTTACTTTTATTGTATTTTCGATTTGACTAGTGAATGGCCCAGAAACACCTATAACGTCAGGCTTTCTGTTGCGTATTTCTGTTTCAATCTGGTTAAAAGATAAACCAGCAGTTATTGTATTACCAATGTTTTGAGGTTCCGAGTCAGTCATGAAAGCATCCAAAAGTTCAACGTGATAATCTGCGTTGTCAAGAACAGCAGCAAGATACATTAAACCCAACGGTAGACTACCAGCAGGTGGTTCTGAATTCGGATAGAACGTTTGTGGCGGATTTATTAAGAGAATTTTCATGATAACACTTTACAGATTATAAGTTGAGAAACCTGAAATATTTAAATTCGTCTTGAAAACATAGAAAAATATGAACTCTTGTTTTTGAAGTAATTAACTCTGCAGATTTCAATACTCATTTTTTGAGAGGAACAAATAAAATACCTTGGCTACAAAGCAATTAAACAATTTCTCACAGTACTACGAGACATAGCTACAGACTTAAAACCTGCCCCTTTTGTCTCTTTGAACAAAACCAGAAAGATCAGCACTATACCAATACTGCCACATCTCAACCCCACACACCAAAACAATACGCCAAAACAACTTTTAAACTATAATCCGAAATTCCCGAAATTTACCCACCATAACTTGATACATTAGCCGAAATTTAAAGACACACTACAATTTTAAGGACAAATTACAGCTTTCCAAAAATTTTACAACCCAACCACACGACAAATAATACCCACTGCATACCACGATAAAATATTTATCAACTATAAACCAAATACCCAACCGAACGCATCTTATTGCCTTATTTTCCCATCCACAGCAGGCAAAAAACGGGGGTCATGCCTCAAATTAGTTTATAAATGAAATACCATATTATTTTGTTTATAGCAATATGAGAAAAGTTTTACTATATGTTGTTTTGTTATGTCATTATGCCAAAACCACTCACAAACTCAGAAAGAGAAAAAAATAATCCAACACAAACAAAACAACAAAAACGAAACAGACATCGCACAATAGCTACTCATAAACCAAAGCACCGTAACAAAAATATGGGCCAAATACCGCAAAACAGGAACATACCAACCAAACTATAAAAACTGCGGCCGACCACCAAAACTAAACAAAACCCAAATAAACCAAATTAAAA
>JAITMO010000015.1 GCA_031277345.1 Candidatus Bathycorpusculum soli | reverse complement strand
GGTTTATTCATTGTTTTTGAAGAGTGTTCATATAGTTTACCGTACTTTTTGGCACTACTGTTGGTCTTGTGACAATCATCACGGACATATTTATCTAAAGGTAAACACTCTTAAACTTTGATTCTGCTTTTGGCCACACATTCACGTTCTTTGTACGTGTGTTGTGTTATTGATTTTTATGTTTTCGAGTTTTGTATTGTTGTTGATGGTCTTGTTTGACTTTGAAATTACTATTGAGAATATTGTGATGATTGGTTCGTTTAGTGAAAGTATTAATCTGCAGTTGCGAATCAAAGACTTGTGGATTCAAAGTGCAACTGGTAAAGGTTTCACGGATTATCCTTTGAACTAAAATCGTCTAAGGCTACGTTTTTAGTTTTTCTTACAGGTAAGATGATTTGCTCTGAAATATCTAATGAAGAAACACTGAAAGTGGCAGTGGAAAAATTTTATAAGGGTCTTGTAGAGAAAAGTGTTATTGAGAAAAATTTGAGCTAACTTAATAACCCTTTGTAACAGTCTGTTGTAGATGAAAACAAACAGAACAAAACTATGGATTAGTTCAAAAATAGCTTACAAATTAATGACCAAACGCCATCAATATCATGAATAATATTAAAAAATGTTGAGTCGATCAAGCTATTTTGACATGAGTTTGTTTAGTGGTTGTTGGCAGGTTGTTGTGTTATTTGTTTTGCGAGTGTGGCTATTTGAGTTTGGAATTTTTTTCGCATTTTGGTGAAACGCATAGCTGCTGAGGGGTGAATTATTTCGAAATAAGTTATGTTTTTGATTCTTGGGGTTTGTTTTGCGCTTGCTCCAAGTAGTACGATGATTTTTGGTTTTATTATGTTGATTTGTTGTATTAGATATGGTAAGCATGTGGTAATTTCGTCTGGGTATGGTTTGCGGTTTTCTGGTGAGGTGTGTTTGACAATGTTTGTTATGTATATGTTTTCGCGGTGTATGCCAAATTCTGTTAGAGTTTTTGTTAAAAATTTTCCTGCTCTGCCTACGAATGGTCTGCCATTTTTGTCTTCTTCAGCGCCAGGGTTTTGTCCAATAAACATAATTTTGGCATCGATTGGACCTTCTCCGGGTACACCGTGCAGTGAAGTTTGCCATAGGCGACATTTTTTGCATTCTTGAACTTGCGAGATAATTTCTTCAAGCGACACAATAAACCCTTCTATAATTAGAGTTCGTTACATATTTTTAAAAATTTACATCGCGTTGTTTGAATTCTGTAAACAATAGTATGTATTAGGTTTAGTGTGTTGTATTTAGTTTTCGGTTTTTATGTAGAGTTCTATAGCGTTTTTAGTTTGTATTGATGGTTTATGTAGTTTGGTGTTTATTTTTCAATGTGTTGATTAAAGTGTGAGTAACTGATAACAAGGCAAGAGAAGACATTATTTTAGCAATGCAACACAAAAAAAAGAAAAATGTAGCAGTATTGCTCTTTGGTTAGATGCAAGTCTAAGTACAATTGATAAAGTCTTACGCATATTTAAAAAAACAGAATCTACCTAACCCTACATGGGCAGAAAAAGCACTTCACCTCTAAGCAAGAAGAACAAATTCGCACAAAAATAACAAAAACGCCCGACATAACCCTAAATGTGTTAAGAGAAGAATTGTTCTTAGACTTAAGTAAAGTGGATTCTCTTTTCATTTTAAAAAGTTGGGTTTATTTTTTAAAAATAGACACTCACTCCCCACTATAAAGTTACCTAAAAGTGGACACTCTCAGAATATTATAGGAATTTCGGGTGTTTTGTTAATGATTGCATGGCATTTGTAGCCGTTGATGTTTAGTTTTTTCTCCACAGTAGTCAACCTGTGTTGGTAATTCGGGCTTAAAAATCTAGTTGGGAGTGAAATATATTGAAGCAATGTAAAGTTTTATTTAGTGATTTTTATGTAAAAACAGTTCATTAAGAGTTTGCTTTAGGTAATGTTAAAAGATTATTAGAGGTTGTTTTTGTTTGTTTACGGTGTGGTGAGGTTGAGGCTTACTTTATTTATTCCTGGTGGTTCGAGGAATGGGTTTTGTCCGTTGAAGATATCTATATTGATAGGTGCTAAGAATGCGATGACCATAATTATGGTGATAACAAGAATTAGTAGCATAATTAGGCCGTATATTATTAGAGGGTCTTTGAGGGCTGATTCATTGTTGTTTGTGATTGTTGTTTGTGATTGTGTTGTTGTGGGTGATGGTATAGTTTGCTGTGGCGGAGTTTGAATTTGTGGGTTAGCATTGTTTTGTGGGTTTACTGGTGTTCCGCATTTGTAACAATATCGTACATTTTCAGTTAGTTGAACTCCACAGTTTCGACAGTATTGCATAATGTTTACCTGTATATAATGTATAATTTGTAGAGGGCTTTAAGTGTTGTTAAAGTAGTGTATGTTTAAGTTGGTTTTTGTTTGGTAGTAATTTTAATAAGGTTGTCGTTTAACGTTTGTTGGAGATTGGTAGAGTTGTCTGATAGAGTTTTAGTTACCTCTGCTTGGCCGTACATTAATGTAACTCCACACCTTGGGAATTTGGTAGGGTCAGTTTTATCGGCGGATGTTACAGCGCGGTTTTATCGTATGAAAGGGGTGGATGTGTTGTTTGTTAGTGGTTCAGACGAGCATGGTACACCGATAGAGGTGGAGGCGTTAAGACAGGGTGTGACACCTAAGGTGTTAACTGAGAAAAACCATAGATATGTTTCAGAGCTTTTTAGAAAGTGGGAGATTTCTTTTGATAATTATACGTTTACTGAGAGTTTAGTACATAAAGCGTTTGTTCAGAGAACTCTTTTGGATATTCAGCGTAATGGATATATTTTTGAACAGGAAACGCAGATGCTTTATTGTGAACATGAGCAACGTTTTTTACCAGATCGATTTGTTGAGGGTAAATGTCCTCATTGTGGGGCAGAAAAAGCTCGGGGAGACCAATGTGATCTCTGTGGCAAACTTTTAGAGCCTACATTACTGGTAGAGCCATATTGCATACTTTGTAAAAATAAACCGATAATAAAAACAACTAAACATTGGTATATTGATCTCTTAAAGCTTACAGAGCCATTAAGTCAGTATATTAAAACCAATCAGCAGTTGCCTGCTAATGTGAAAAGTTTTAGTTTAAATTGGATTAAAGAAGGTTTAAAGCCTCGCGCGGTTACGCGTGATGTTGACTGGGGCATTCCAGCACCTTTTGATGGTGCAGAAGGTAAAACTATCTATGTATGGATAGATGCCGTATTGGGTTACATTTCAGCAGCTATGGAGCAAGCGCAACGTGTAGGGCAACCGGAAAAATGGAAAGAGTTCTGGTTAAACAATCATGCTAAAACACTATACTTTGTAGGTAAAGACAATATTCCATTCCACACAATTATTTTACCCGCTTTGTTGTTAGCCTCAGGTCAAGAGTATAATTTGCCTTGGAATGTTTCAGCTACAGAATTTTTACAATTTCGTGGCCAAAAAGCTTCAAAAAGTCAACGTGTAGGCATCTGGATAGATGAAGCTTTAGAAATGTTTCCAGTAGACTATTGGCGTTTCTTTCTCATATCAACCCGGCCTGAAAGTAAAGATACAAATTTTACTTGGACCATTTTTGCAGATAAAATAAATGCTGACCTAAATGATACTTTTGGCAACTTTATACATCGCACCCTATCGTTTATAGCTAGCAAATTTGAAAGCACTATACCAACACATACTAAACTTGACCAAGGCGATCAAGCCATACTAGACACAATCAAAGAAAAAGTGCAACAAGTGTCTAAAGAAATCGAGACAGGATGGCTACAATCGGCCGCGACCACATTTATTAGCATAAGCAGAATAGGCAACCAATACTTAAACACCAAAGAACCATGGAATCTTATGAAAACAGACAAAGAAAAAGCAGCCACCATCTTTTACGTAGCCGCACAAATTGTCAAAGCAGCCACCGTCGTAGCAGCACCATTTATACCACAAACAGCACAACAAATATGGCAAACTCTACAATTACCCGAAACCATAAACAAATGGAATGAGGCAATCATACCAATAAAAACAGGACACAAAATATCCAAACCAACACCACTTTTCCATAAAATCGAAACCGATGAAATAAAACTAGATGAACAGTTATCAGAAATTCGACTAAAAATGGGAACATTGTCAAAATAAACTTGAACAGGAATATAAATGACAGATCAAATTCGTGCTGACCTCCACGTACATACAACTTATTCGAGTGACTCTTTAATTACACCAAAAGATCTAATTTATTACGCTAAAAAAAATGGACTAAACGCTGTTGCGGTAACGGATCACAACTATCTTGAAGGAGCAGTTAAAATTGCCAAAGAAGTTAAAGATTTTCTGGTAATTCCAGGCATGGAGATTTCTAGCAGTGAAGGCCACATTGTGGCATTAAATATAAAAGAGTCCATTCCACGAGGTTTAACAGCTATTGAAACTGTAGAACGCATTCACGATGCTGATGGTGTAGCAATCGCATGTCATCCATATGTTTACTTTAAGGGTTGTTTAAGAAATGCCGTTTGTAACGCTTTTGACGCCATAGAAGTGATTAATGCGCGGGCATTTCCTTTTCAGAATAGTGTCAAAAAAGCCAGAGAAGCCGCAGAGAGATATCAACTTTCTCAAGTAGCAGGCACAGATGCACATTATGGTCCTCAAATTGGGTACGGTTACACAACTATTGATGTTGAAATATCAACAATTGATTCTATTATCAAAGCTATTGTACAAG
>JAITMO010000170.1 GCA_031277345.1 Candidatus Bathycorpusculum soli | reverse complement strand
GTGTAGAGTCGATTTTTTCCTGCCGATAACTTAGAAGAACACATGAAGATAAGACATCTACCCATTTAGGTTCAACATCCACAAACAAATCAAACTCTACCCATACCCGTTCAAACAATACTTCAACAGACTGCACTTGCGTGTTAGGGTTGTATGTGTATGGTTCATAGGGAATTTCTTGATTGGATTTGGGCAGAATTATGGTTTCTTGATTTTTTGTTACATATTCACAGACTTCAAATGTACCATCGCTGTATGTTAGAAAGCAGGGTTTGTCGTCTTGGTATATAGCTTCATAATATCCTTGATCCGATAAACCGCAGTCCTTGCGAACCGCATTCTTGCCATTTGCTCTTTCATTGACTTTGTTGTTTGTTACGGTATCAGCTAGTTTTTTCTGAAGCTCAAAAGGCATTTTGTGACCGTTTACCTGTTGATATATTTCTAGTAGACCCGTCCAGCCTTTTAGGTCAGAGTTGTCTTTTCTGTTACCATATTGACTATGTACATCTTTTAGAAAACCCTCAGCATCACTATCGCTGGTATTTGTAGCGCAACATAAGCGGCCGATTAGTTTAAGCGCAGAGTCTTTAGTAATGTTTTGTTTTATGAACCAACCACAAAACGCCGTAGTCAAGTTATGCCTGCTACCTTGCGTCCAAACAGAGGTAAATACATCAACTATTTGTTGAATTCGTTCATCATCCAACTCGATCGAGAGTTGTTTTAGTGGTTGTGTGGTTTTTGGGGTCTGAGTATGGTGTGATGTGTTTTGGGGGTGTAGGTTGTGTTTTAGGCACAAGTTGTGGAAGAGTTGGTTAAAGTCATTAACTGTTGCTATTTCGTGGCCTTCTATGAGTTTGTAGCCAAATGATGGTGTCATAATACACATTTGACGTTCAGTTAGTACTTCCACTTTACAGACATGATGAATAGATTTTACTGTTTTTACTGGTTGTTTGCTTTTAAATAAAATGTGGTATCCACCATTGACTGTGGTTTCCAGTCTTGATTTGGGCAAGTCGGCTAATAATTTTTTTCCACGTTCTATGGCTGTATTGTGTTGTGCAAGTTTTATTTTATATTGCTTGAGTTCTTCTTTAAATTGTGGAGTGTTTTCTTTATTTGGTTGTGTATTTTGTTTTGGCGTGGTGAGTGTGTTTTTTGGGTCAAAGTCTACGGTTGTTATGTAGTAGCCGTTTTGGTCTTGGTAGCCTATTATTATGGCAAATCCGTTTTTGCCTTGCCAGTTGAGGTTTTGGAATTCTTCTTTTGTTTGGGTTTGTTTTATCCATTTACCCCAGTTTGTAAAATTGCAGTCTTTGTTGTGGCATCCTGTTTGTGGGTCTGCGGTTTCATGTATGTAGACGGGGATGATGGATGCTCCGTCTTCATGCCACACCTCAGCAGCAACCTTTAACTCATCTAAACTAGCACTGCACACCATTTAGACCATCGCCGCTTATATTCTCATACTTTGTAAGATGAGCAGTTAAGCACCGCTTCTCAATCAAATCACGCAAAACTTGCCTGTTCACTTGACCAACAAGAACTCTTTTACCATGATGAAGCTGGTAGATTTTAACAGTTTTCCCACTACTAGATAGCACCAGTTCACCTACAATCAAAAAGTTACCAGTCACACACTATCCCCCCTTCTCCGCTTTTGTTGCTGTAGTTTTGTTTTTGGGTTTGTAGTTGTTGGTGGTATCTATCTTTGTGATGGGATACCAACTTTAATTTGGGTTTTTGTCTTAGAGTTTGTTTTATACTGTTTTGTATTGTGAAGTGGGTACAGGTGTAATCGCTTAGACAAGTGCCTATGGGGACATTTATTGGCTGAGCGTCCACTTCAAATGTTGTGCAGAACACATTCTGCATATCTTTATTCATGTTTTTTTACTCACCACCTATTAGAAACCTGAGAATTTAAAAAGCAGAAACACTTCTGAACAAAAAAAGCCGTTTCCGCTTTTAATACTTACACGTATATAATTCTAGGGAGAAAGGCGTGTTTTGTGCGGTGGACGAAAAAATAATCCGATATTTGACTGTGTTACAGAATTAGAATATTGCATATAACGTAAATATTGTTGTAGATATTTGACACAAAACTAAAACTGGTTTTTTTATTCTGTGTGATGCAGACACATATTTTACACTGTACTCTGAAAACACCAAATATTTCTACCATAGGTTCTTCAAGAATACCTGAAACTACAATATTTTCTAAAAATTTGTTGTAAAATATTAAATGTAAGAGTGTGTAATAATTATGTTTAAAGGTGTTGTCGTATGGCTGATAAAAACATCAGGCTTTTTGAAAATAAACGTATTCGCACTGCTTGGGATGAGGAAAAACAGGAATGGTACTTTTCCGTTGTTGATGTTATTGGTGTTTTATCTGATAGCCCTAATCCTAATAATTATTGGAAGGTATTAAAAAATCGGTTAAATAAAGAAGGCGGGCAGTTGGTTACAAATTGTAACCAACTGAAAATGCAATCCTCAGACGGCAAATATTATAAAACTGATGTTGCAGACACAAAACATCTTTTACGCATTATTCAATCCATACCCTCACCCAAAGCTGAACCCTTCAAGTTATGGTTAGCAACAGTTGGTGCGGAACGGATTGATGAAACCATCGATCCAGAGATAGCTATTGACCGCGCTTTGGCTACATATTTAAGAAAAGGCTATTCCCGTGAATGGATTAATCAGCGTTTACAGGCTATTCAGGTGAGAAAAGAATTAGCCGACGAGTGGCGTGACAGAGGTGTAAAGCAAGGCGCGGAATACGCTATCTTGACAGATGAGATTTCAAAGTCTTGGGCGGGCATGACTACAAGACAATATAAAAATTTCAAAGGCCTAACAAAAGAGGCCCTTCGTGACAACATGACAACGCTCGAGTTAGTATTAAATATGCTTGCTGAAGCAACCACAACAACAATTTCTAAAAAAGAGAAGCCTCAAACCTTTGAGGAAAACAAAGACGTCGCAAAGCGTGGAGGACGTGTTGCGGGAAATGCTCGCAAAGAAATCGAGGAACAAACAGGTGAACCTGTTATAACTTCAAAGAAGGCTGTTGATTTCTCTCGGATTATAACAGGCGCGCTTGAAAATAAAGACGAAACATAGAGAGTATCCATTCACTGAGGAAAACTGCAAATAGTTAAAACAACCGATAAAAAGCACAAGCGTTACATCTTAAAAATCGATGACAAGCCTTATGTCCTCACTGATATGCGCCAAACAAAAGACAGCGATTTCTATCTCCGATTGGCTTCGAAACCGCAACACCTATAATTCCTTAGAGTTTGGGAACAGATACATAACCCCAATTTTAATTACGACGAAAACGCCACAATTAAAAGCCGAACTATCTTACAGTTTTTTAAAATCAGCGTAAAATGGTGGTTGATAAGACAAGGCAGCTAGTTTTCGTGCTTCTACTCAAACAATAGATGTCACCTTGAATAAAATCGTTAATAGATATGAGAGTGGAATCATTTAGCCACAAAACATATTTTGCTGTTTTTTAAATTCACAGGACTTGTACTTTTACAGAACCTAGAGGTTAATGTCATGAGTGGTAAAAATTCAAATTCACCATTAAACGGTAAAGGCCGATTACATGTATTAGGCATAGATGCAGAGATAGATCCCTGTATTGGCCATAAGAAAAAGAGAGGTATAGCAGAATAGTTTAAGAATTGGAGTAGTTGAAATGATTGTACACAGCGTCTTCCAAAGTTTCATAGTTAGGCATCAAATCAGGCAAC
>JAITMO010000207.1 GCA_031277345.1 Candidatus Bathycorpusculum soli | reverse complement strand
GGCAAGATGGGCTGTTTGTTTTTTAAAGTCTCTTTAAATGTATAAAACAGTCGTTGGATTGTGTATCAATGTGAAAATCTTTAACCGCCCAACAACATAAACCAATATCGAACACTACCAATCAGCAATTGATGCTTTAAAGATAGCTTTTGCCAATTGAATTCGTCAATCAGAGATTGCCAGTTCATTTCCGACAACTTTTCGACTTTTCAATACGCATCAAAAACATATAGTGTGATCAACTAAGATCTAAACAGAAAGATTGACTAAACAATGTTTGGTTTTTTCAACAAAAGAAATATTCAAAGGTATACTGGTGAGCAAGTTAAAGATGAAATAAAAAAACCGACTTTACAGGCGACGATTGCTTGTAAGCATAAGAGTAGTATAGCAAAGATAAGAGAGAAATTCAAAGATGGTAAAGGAGGTTGGTGTGTTGCTTATGAGGCAAGAGATGATTTAAGATGTAGGTACTTTGCAAAATATGTTGATAGTAGGAATGCGACTGATTCTGTGGAGATTTTAGACAATGCTGCTATAGTTTATGGCCGTTCAATGACGACGTTTGAGAGTCGGTTGAGGACTAAGGTTTGTGAGTTGTGTAGTACTGGTTATAGTGCGAGAGTTTCATCATGTGAACAAGGTTAAGAATCTTAGGGATAAGGAATCTTGGGAGCGTGTGATGATTGCTATGAGGTGTAAGACGATAGTTGTTTGTAAGGGGTGTCATTGTAGGATACATGGTGGATGAGTTTTGTTGAACTATTGGTGATTGTCCGGTTCGGAGATGGGCCTGTGTAAACCTATCATAGAAACTATGACAAGGCAACACTTTTCCACTCTACCCCTGAACTGGCAATTGACCGCGTGTTTGCTACATATCTGCGGAAGGTTATGTGTACAAAACTTGTTGTCACTCTGAAAGTCGGTGATTTATTTTGATATTTTCGCAGGCGGTAAATCTAAATCTTTTTTTGATGTTTTAGAGAAAACACTTAATTTTTGCTTTTGTTATTGTTTGTGTGATTGTTATGCGTGTTGAAACATTTCCTGTTGGTGGGCTTCAGACGAATTGTTATGTTGTTAGTTGTGTAGAGACTAGAGAAGCTATAATTATTGATCCCGGGTTTGATTTTGAAGTTGAGGCGCAACAGATTTTTGATTATGTTGCTAAAGAAGGGCTTAAGATAAAGTTTATAGTTAATACTCATGGTCATCAAGATCATATAAATGGTGAGAAGGTAGTGCAACAAAAATATGTTGTGCCTGTTTGTATTCATGAGTATGATGCTTATTTTTTGGAACGTTTAGAACCTTGTGGTGTGTTAGTTGATGTTTTACTTAAAGATGGCGATAGTATTGTGTTTGGTAGAGTTTGTTTAAAAGTTTTACATACACCTGGACATACAAGAGGTAGTATCTGTCTTATTGGTGATAGAGTTATGTTTTCAGGAGATACCTTGTTTTCCGAAAGTATAGGTAGAACTGATTTTGTTGAAAGCTCACCTTCAGATATGCGTGTAACTCTGCAAAAACTAGTAATGTTACCTGATGAATTACTAGTTTACCCTGGACATGACGAAACAACTATAATGGGACAAGAAAAACGTACAAATCCATTTTTATCAAATGTGTAAACTTCTTTTTTTATACTCTTTGTTTATATTTTGTTAGTTGTGTGAAGCTTATGGTTAGACTGTGTTATGGACGGTTAAGTTTTTATGGTAAGTATTTATTATTATTGTGTGTTGTTGTAGGTTGATTGTATGGGTAGTTTGTTTGGTAGTTCGGGTGTTCGTGGGTTAGTTAATGTTGTATTAACGCCTTCTTTGGCTTGTGATGTAGGGTTTGCGGTTGCGACGTATGCTAAGGCTAAGTGTGCGGTGGTTGGGCGTGATACGCGGGTTTCGGGTTGTATGCTTGAGGATGCTTTGGTTTCAAGTTTAGTTTCGTGTGGTGTTAAAGTTTATTTGTTGGGTGTTGTTCCGACACCTGTTTTGGCATATGCGGTTCGTGTTTTGGGTGCTGATGTGGGTTTTATGGTGACGGCTTCGCATAATCCGCCACAGTATAATGGTATTAAAGTTTTTAATTCTCAGACTTTTTCTTATGTTGATGCTGATCAGGTTGCTGTGGAGAGACTTATTTCAGAGAGACAGTATTCTTTAGCTGATTGGAAAGATTTGGGTCAGGTATTTTTGTATGATGCGCTTCCTGCGTATCTTGATATGGTTAAAAAAACTGTTTCGTTGCGTAAAAGTTGGCATGTTGTTGTTGATGCTGGTTGTGGGGCTGCGTGTAGTGTTGTGGCTGAAATGTTTAAGATACTTGGTTGCAAGGTGACTGCATTAAATGCTCAGCCAGATGGGTATTTTCCGGCTAGGGCAAGTGAGCCTACGGGTGAGTCTTTGAAGGATCTCTCTAAGACTGTGTGTGCACTTGGGGCAGATATTGGTGTTGCTTTTGATGGTGATGCTGATAGGGTAGCTTTTGTTGATGAGTGTGGGTGTTTTGTTGATTTTGATCAAGTTTTGGCAGCTTATGGCGCTTTTGCTTTGAAGCAGTCAGGTGGAAGTGATGGGGTAATTGTGGTTAATGTTGAGGCGTCTATGTGTGTTGAAACTATGGTGGAGCGTGTTGGTGGTAGGGTTGTGCGTTCAAAGGTGGGGGATATCTATGTTTCTGAGGAGATTGTGCGTGAGAGGGCTGTTTTTGGTGGAGAGCCATGTGGCGCGTGGGTTCATCCGTTATTGCATTTTTGTCCGGATGGTCCTTTGTCAGCGGTGTTGTTTCTAAGAGCGTTGGAGGTTGAGGGTAAAACTGTTAGCGAGTTTGTGGGGGAGGTTCCAAAGTACTTAACGTTGCGTGAAAGTGTTAAATGTTCTAATAAAGTTAAATCTACAGTTGTTAGATTGCTTGCAGAAACCATAAAGACAGAGTTTGAGGGTTTTTCTGATTTTTCAGTTATTGATGGTGTAAGGTTGGCTTTTAAAGATAGTTGGTTGTTGATTCGTGCGTCTGGGACTGAGCCGCTTATTCGTGTAACTGTTGAGGGTAAAACTGATGTTGTTGCAAAAGAATTGATGCTTAAAGCTACGTCTTTAATACTTAAACGCGTTGTTGCTGAGGAGGAGATGGTTTAAGTGAAGGCGGTTTTGTTAGCTGCAGGAGAGGGACAAAGGCTTTTGCCGGTAACGTCTACGAGGCCTAAGCATTTAATAAAGGTGGCCGGTAAGCCTATTTTGCAGTTTTGTATTGATGCAGTAAAAACGGCTGGTCTTTCAGAGGTTATAATTGTTACTCATTATATGAGTGATAAAATTAGAGAATATTTTGGTGATGGGTCAAGTCAGGGTTTAAAGATTAGTTATGTTGAGCAAAAAGAATTGTTAGGTACAGGTAATGCCGCTTTAGCTGCTAAGGCGTATGTTGATAATGATGACGAGTTTGTGTTAGTTTATGGGGACTTGTTATTTGCATCTGATACTGTAAAGCAAGCTATTACATTGTATAGAGCTTTAAAGTGTGAGGCTGTTATGGCAGCTGTAACGGTTGATAATCCCGAAAACTATGGTGTAGTAGAGTTTACAAAAGATAAAACGTTATGGCGTATTGTAGAGAAGCCTCAAATTGGAAAAGCCCCTTCGAATTTGGTAAATGCAGGCATATACGTGTTTTCAAAAGCGTTTTTTGAAAAAATAGGACAAATTAAAAAATCAATACGTGGTGAATGGGAATTAACTGATGCATTAACAGCAATAGCCTTGGAAGGTAAAACAGTACGTGTTGTAGAATTAGATAAAACAGCATGGCTTGATGTTGGAAGACCCTGGGATTTACTTGATGCAAACACTTGGGCTCTTAAACAAATAGAACCCAAAGTTTTAGGCACAGTAGAATCTGGAGCGCATTTAATTGGACCTGTGCATGTGGCTAAAACAGCTAGAATTCGTTCAGGAGCATACATAGAAGGACCCGTCTTTATAGACGAAGAAGCAGACATTGGACCTAACTGTTATATTCGCGCAAATACCAGTTTAGGCAAAAAAACCCGTGTGGGAAATGCTGTCGAAATCAAAAACAGCTTAATTATGGACAACACACACATAGGCCATCTTTCATATGTAGGCGATAGCATAATAGGCGAAAAATGTAACTTTGGCGCAGGCACCATAACAGCAAACCTACGTTTTGATAACAATAACATAAAAATGACTATAAAAAATAAAAAAATAGACACAGGAAAACGTAAACTCGGCATAGTAATGGGCGACAACACAAAAACAGGCATACACACCACATTTATGCCTGGCACAAAAATAAATGCAAACACCAACATCATAACAACAAACATTTACACCCCGCAACAACAGCACAACCAACAAATCAGTACACCAAAGACACCATAAAAACACAGCACAATATAAAACAAAAACATATGATAGCAAATAATAGGTAAATAACACACTATATGAGACGGTTTTTTGATAATGTGTGTTGGTTTTATCTTTGATTTTTGTGGTGTTGTGCCCTTCGGCGGTAGAAGATAGCTTGACTTACATTGCACGTTTTGAGAATTTTCTCTTTACTTGCCTGTTTAGCGTCCCATAGTTTCACAAGCTCGGTAAAATTGGCAGTGTCCTGGTTTAGAATATCTATTTGAAATAGAGGACTTCGTGCCAGGACCACAAATGATCCGTTAGACCTTCAAGTTATGTTAATTTTTCGTAAAAGCTGTTGACTTTTCATTTATTGCCTGATAAATTATAAGAAAAATTCATTCCCAAAAAGTTACAATTTTTGATTTACATACAAAAAGTTTTTTAGAACAAAATATGAGCATGTTGAGAATAGTGATTTATTGAAATGACATTAGAATCAAGTAAGACTTTAGCTGCAATCGGTTCAGTACTTATGGTAGTTCCTGGCGCAAGCATAGTTGGTCTTATCCTCATGTATTTAGGCCTAAAAGAGTTAGGTGAATACTACAAAGACTCACGTATTAGTGGTGGAGATGTAATTATAGGATTGGTTTTCATCGCAATCGGTGCAATAATATGCATTTCGGGCATATTCATGTTATTTGTGATATTTGCAAATATTTTCTTAGGCATGATAGGGCTTGGATTGGGTTTAGTAGGCTGGATCATTATGATACTAGGTGCAGGACGCGTCAAGAAAACTTTGCTATCATTAGCTGAGCGTACAGGAGAAAATCTATTCAGCACATCAGCAACAACAATACG
>JAITMO010000205.1 GCA_031277345.1 Candidatus Bathycorpusculum soli | reverse complement strand
CCCCCCAACAAAACTACACAAAAACAAACAACAAACCACACCAAAAAAACCAATCTTCAAAACAAACACAAACACACAAACACCCAAAACCACACCAACAAACAATCACACTAAACACTACCCACAAACCAAAACCCCAACAAAACCAACAAATACCCCACAACAACACCTAACAACCCAAACAAAACAACAGCTAACCCAACAAACACAAAACCCACCACCCACCAACCTACTACCATCCCCACCAAAAAACAACAAAAAAACAACCATAGCACCAACAAACCTAACACACCCACCCTACCACTAACACAACAAATATTCTACCAGATTTTTTTATAAAACAAAAATACATCCAAACTCACCAAAATATAGATGTCGATATTGCTTACGCCAACAAAGTTGAAACCAAAACAGTGGAAATGGATAAAACATGCCTAAAATCCCGGGTAAATTATACATAGGTAAAGGGAAATCTTCTAAAAAGCCATAAATTTTTAAAATACCTTGAAAAACGCCCAATTAGAAAAACAAGTCCTATATGTATAATTGCTCGCATTATACATATGTTCTAATTATCCGTTAAACTCCATTTCAAGACGATTTTCCGAAACCCAACACGAATAACGAATATTTCATAAACCTATGTATAAACATTCCGGGATTTTAGGAACGTAGTACGCATCCACGATAAGTCTCATCAATGCCACCTAGATGGGCTATATTGATCACTATACAAAAACTGTCCTATCATACTGCTTTGGCACACAAAGATAAATATATAGATGAATTCCGAGCATCACTTACACCTTTTAAGATAAAAACGGTTTATTGTGAACAACAACTTTGTCTACAAAACACATGTTAAAAAGAGCGTTGCAGTATCTGATAAAAGAAATACGCAACACATTGAACACAAGTACCTATCTTTACACCATAGTACAGCCACCTAATCCGAAAAGTCAAACGTTTCAAAATCAGAAACCCTACACACCACACCGTTATTAAATTGAACATAAACTTTTGATTCTTCAAAAAAACCACCAACTCATCTGCTTTAGGGCACGACCGGTTTTTGTGTGGATTTGTTTTCGTCTGACTCCTTTTTTCGGCAGTTGATTTGTAGGTTTGGTTGATAATTTTCCTGTTGATTTCAGACAGTCCATATGTGATGGTGATTCTTGAAATGCTTGATATTTTGCTGACTTTGGTTATACCTCCGTGCAATAGGCTTTTGCTTTATTTGCCAAGAACAAACATCGTTGTCTTTCATTTAATAACGGATTATGGTACGGTTCTCTTCGCTACAATATCATCCATACATTAACATTAACAAAATCTCATATTTATGTAAACTTTATTTTCAACCAGCTTCTTAATTGGATAGCTATTGTCATCATAATTTCAAAAGCGGAAGAAGAGTTTAAAATAAAATGTGTTTGTTAAAATAGCCTTAAAAATTTGTATGTGTAAAAAACTATTAATTCTAGGATGTACCTACTAAAACAAACAAGTTAAGTGTTTTTGATTGCTTTATAGATTGTTTCTGTGATGATTTGAGAGCCTTCTTTGGTGGGATGTATACCATCAGGGAAATATTCTGGATAGTCAAGTAGAGGGGTATAGAGATCAATTAGGGACATTTTTTCTTTATTTGCGATTTGTTGTATACGTGGAATCACTTCTTCTACAAAAAAGATGCCATCTAAGCCTAATGTGTTATCAAAAACAGGGGGAGGGATCGCAATAAAAATAGTTGCATCTGTCGAGTGTCGTATTTGTGAAATGAGATATCTATAGTCGTTGATAAAGCTGTTGATTTTTAAGCAATTATCTATATAAACATCATTTGTACCCAATATTAGAACTACTGTTGTAGCGTTAAAATTTATTACTTTTTGGAAGTTGACTTTATAATAGTAAGGATTATCACTGTTTAAATTTACAGCAGATCTGCTTACGCCAAAGTTAGCTACCGTTGAGTTTTCACCAAGAAGAAACTGAAGATACTCAGGGTATCCGGCATATTCAGTTATACTATCTCCTAAACAGGCAACACGAGTTAAATCGACCTCTTTAGGGGTAATATATGAAGTTAAGACTACAGCTACGTTTGACACAACTATAATTATGACGATAAACGCAATAAGTATTTTTGCCCTTGATAGTCTAAGCATTTGTGGTCAAAAATTGCTATTTTATCAAGTTAAAAAAGTTTCCTAAACACCAATGTTGTATAGAACAGAATTAATTGATTCTTGCGATAAATACTAACTTTGTTTGAAAGACTAGTTGTTTCCTGAATTCTCAGCAAAATTATAGTATACAATGCCGAAATTTTTTTCGCTATAACTCGTCGCACATAGTTAATTAAACGATATTACACAAATTTTTTGTATGATATTCTATTTTTTGTACAGATAATATATCGCAATATTTCCCATATGATATATACTATAATACCATATACCACAAAAAGACAAGATGTAAAAAATACTATAAACGCATCCCAATATTTCAAACAAGAAATTAATTATAAACATAATTTAAAACAGACACACATTTATATACTATAAAAACTTACAGGCAGATTGTTTATAGTTTTTGTTTTGTTTACAACTCTTTCAATTGCTCTTGCAGCAGTAGGTTTATACGAAAAAAGGAAAAGGGCTTGTTAAGGAAGTTGTTTACATGCCGAGTTTTAGGCGTCGGTATGTTGAGTAGTCGACAAATTCAATGTAGGGGTTTTCTGCTATGGATTTTACAGTGATTTTTTGGCGTTTTCGTTTGTCAAGGATTTGATTTGTTGTGCGTAATACGTATGCGTCGCTTCCTGCGCCTGAGCCGTAGCTTACCATTAATATGTAGTCGTCAGGTTTTGCGATGTCTAGAACTGCAGCTAAACCGATGAGTGAAGCACCTGAATATGTGTTGCCGAATTTGGGCATTTGCAGTGAGGGCATGAATTGTTCTTCTTTGAAGCCTAATTCTTTAGCTATGCGTACGGGGAAATTTGGGTTTGGTTGGTGTGGGATAAAGTATGCAAAGTCGTTGGCAGTCATGTTGCATTTTTCCATCATTTTTGTTGCTGCTTTTCGTACATGTTTGTTGTATGCGGGGTCACCTGTGAATCTGCCGCCATGCATGGGGTAGGGTTCACCGTCGCGTCGCCAAAAATCTGGGGTGTCGGAGGTGCAACTATACCAGCCCTCGATTTGGGCTATGACGTCTTTTTTGCCAAATATGTATGCGGCACCACCGTAGCCTACAAATGCGTCGAGTTCTCCGCCAGGGCATTCGCGTGGAGCTGCTTGTGAGTTATCTGCGCCGATGACCATTGCGTAATTAATGTCTGATTTTGGATAGTTTACTATGGCGCATGCGTCTTTGAACATGCTGGAGGCGGCTTTGCAGGCAAATTCGGTATCTATTGCATCTATAGCTTGTAAATCGTCGTCGCGTTCGCCTAATTGTAGTACTTGAGCTACTTTGGCTGCGATGGGTTTAACGGCATAGGGGTTAGATTCGGAGCCTACATATATTTTTCCTATTAGGTGACTGTCAAGGCCGGAGTAGATTAAAGATAATTTTCCTGCTTCGACTGCGGCAGTTACAGAGTCTTCATCTATGAAGGGTAGAGCACGTTCAATGTCACCATCTTTTATGCGGAAGCGTGAACTGTAAAAGCCATATCCTACAATGCCGGGTAAGTCATAGTCTTTTGTTGGTTGTATTATTTTGTATTTTTGATATGGATAGTATTCATCGGCTAAAGTGAATGCTAAAGATATCGTGGGGATTACGTCGCTTTTTCCTACGGAGTATCGTCGTCTAAAGCGTGGAGTAACTTCTCGTCCTTCAAGGCTTGAGGGGTTAAAATTGTCTTTTATTATTTGGTCAGTTATGCGAGCAGGAACACGGATTTTACCATCGTGAAAACTAACTATTCCGTAAATAAACTGTCCAAGTTTACGGAACTTGTTGGTAGGCTCATCTACTAAAGTGCAAAAGTCTATTTTGCCTTTTTCGTATAATAAGTCGATATTGTCCATTTTTCCATAGCTTTCACGTCCGCAATTTCCACAGTAATCGCGTATTTCAAAGTATTCTTTTCCACAGATTTGGCAACGTGTAGCACGTAATCTGTCGCCGAGATAAGATACTCTTCGTTCTATTGGTTCACTGCTCAAATTTATTCACTTCCTAAAATGTTTACATACGCTTTAGTGCCAAACCCTTCAAATTCTAATGCGCCACCATATTTGGGAATAGCATCGTTAATTGTTACTTGTCGTTGATCTGCTTTGCCTGTTAATTGGCGAAAGAGCTCGTGAATTTGAGCCCCTCCGGTAGCGCCAACAGGGTTACCATCAGCTTTTAGACCACCGTTCATATTTACGTATAGATCTTTACCATCGATTTCATAGCAACCCTTCTCATTTGGGTATGACTCAGCTATATGCTTCCATGCAGTTCCGGCTGTGCAATAACCTAAATCTTCAAGCGAAGCTAGTTCCATTATGGTAGATTGGTCATAAACTTCCCAAAGAGGAATATCCCAAACGTTTAGTTTAGAGGATTTTAGAACGTCTTGCATTGCAATTTGTGTAGCAACAAAATGACTTAATTCGTCACGAGCAGAATAGTTAAGATAATCTGTTGCAGAACTATAACTGTAGATATACACAGGGGTAACACCCATTTTTTTAGCAACTGCTTCACTTGTAAGAATTAGAGCAGTAGCACCATCAGTTATCGGAGCGTAATCGTATAGACCTAAGGCTTTATTTGCATTTTTACGGGAATTCTGCACCATATCAACGTTAATTTTACGCTGATACTGCGCACAAGGATTTTTTGCTCCATTAGTATGATTCTTAACTGCCACTTGTGCTAACGCAAGAGATAACTTTTCAAGAGCTTCTCCCGTTAAACTGTGCTCTTTTATGTACGCACGCAACAAAAGTTCATGATTTGCCTCAGGCGTTCCACCGGCATAATAACTCCAAGGATCCTCAAGCAACATAAGATCATCACGAATCTTATCCCAACGGTCAGTCATTTTTTCAATTCCACCAACTAGAGCAGTACTGTAAACGCCTGCCTGTATTGCGTGACAAGCAGTTTTAAGGGCAGCGCCAAAAGAACGAGTTACCTCCATAGGTACATGAAGCTCAGTTAACTCAGAGAGAAAGCCCTCTTCTAACCCAAGCTTGTTAGTAATTGGCAAAAAATAGTCAGCCATGTAACAAGTCTCTAAATCTTTACGCTCTAAGTCACATTCATTTGATGCCACAAGCCAAGCCTCTTCTATTAGCTTTTCAGGCTCTTTACCGTAATGTTCTCCAAACTTTGTTCGGCCAACAGCCACTATTACAGGTCGATTCTGCATAACGTGTCATCTTCCATTAATGTCAATACAAACTTTCTAAAAGGCTATAAATGTTTGTTATACCCAACAAAACCAAACATGAAAATCAACCCTCAAAATAAACCCTAAACACCACCAACAACAAACGATACCTCAGCCGTACTATTTCACGCCACGTCTCAACAATGTGGTGCCCAAGTGGCGCACAATGGAACACAAATGTAAAACACAAATACCTAATGATAAACTGTGTTTGATGATTAATATGAACACAGAAAGATACTGTAAAAACGGGTAGTGTTCGATATTGGTTTATGTTGTTGGGCGGTTAAAGATTTTCACATTGATACACAATCCAACGACTGTTTTATACATTTAAAGAGACTTTAAAAAACAAACAGCCCATCTTGCC
>JAITMO010000126.1 GCA_031277345.1 Candidatus Bathycorpusculum soli | reverse complement strand
TCCGATCTCATAAATAAAATCACTCAAATTTTTAAGAGCAAAACGCAAACAGACCAACACCAAAAAAAGTAACAAGAAAATCTTATAAACTAACCCCATTTTAAGCATCACAATAGATGGCAAAACGCAAATTAGATAGCGTTAATTTTCAGAGTGATAATTATGATAAATGTAGTGTTTCTGTAAAGGAAATAATCTGTTTCTGCTTTAAAAGTCTACAATTTACGGGTTATAAGGCAGCAACAGCGCCTGTGAAGCCCTAAAGGGAAAAAACATGATCAAACAAAACGTTAAAAAATTTTTAGTACACCAAAGCAACATAATTTTCGTTACCAAACAATTATTTCAAAAAACAAGTCAACCTCAAAATTTAAAGACAAATGTGTACTGGCTCAACCACACAAATCTATTAGGCACAAATTTTGTGGAGGTGCAAAACGTTGTGTGAAGTTGAACGCTGCACCGAATGCGGTAGCAAAAATATTTTGTATGATGAGACAATTGGTGAAGCGGTTTGTAGAAACTGTGGACTAGTATTAGGTGCGGTAGAGTTTACCGCACCAGCAGACCGAGTAACTAAAAGCACCTCAAGTAGCCCCATAGCATATACGAGTGCTGCTGTGGGTGCAAAAATTCCATCGTATCATCGCCTTGAAGTAAACGCAGCCTACGAAATCGAACGAGTAATACAGCACCTATGCCTTCCACAAGCAACCAAACTCTTAGCAATCACCTACGTACGGCGTTTACGGCGGGCTATGAGACACCAAACTGACCCTAAAATTCGCTTCACCCAAAACCAACTAACCGCATTAGCCACATGGGCAGCCCTAAAACAGCTAAAACATCCCATGAACTGTAACGAGTTCTCACAAAAAATCATGCCCATTTTAGGTGAGGTGAATTTGATGAAAACTGAAAAACGCACCCTACAATTCATAGAACCGGTACCCCGCATATCAGACGTACCCCTTGTAACCGCCCACATCAACAGAATCGTAAAAACACTCGCAAATAAGGAGGTCATTAACAATCATTACTCTCACATCCTTGGTAAGTATGCTGTTGAGATGGTTCATGTAAAAGATAACCTTGTGAGGGGTCGTAAATCGGATTTAATTGCAGCCTCTGCAGTGTTTGCTGCCGATGGGTTGATTGCTGAATGTTTTACTCTTCGGGTGTTTGCAGAGTTTGTAAACGTTGGTGCAGGCAATTTGTCAGCTTTTGCTGAGATCTTTAAACGCTCCGCACCTCCAGTGCCTAAAGAAAGCGCTGCCATACACTTCACAGAAAATTTGTTTAGGGGGATTTTTTAATGAAGCTAAGGTTGGATGTGATTCGGGCGAATTTGTGGAACTGTAACTATATGGGTGAAGCGGAACGTGAAGCTCTTAAACAACGTCTAATCGCTCAAGATCCAAAAACTCTTGATCCACTTATTGTTCGGTTAATGCCTGATGGATGTTACGAATTAGTGGATGGGGAGCACAGGTGGCGGATTGCTCAAGATTTAGGTTGGAGTGAAGTAGAAGTGTTTGTTTTAGAAGTCGATGATTTGACTGCAAAAGCGCGTTGTGTTAGTTCCAGCCTGCTTCGGGGGCATGTTAACTGGTTCAAACTCGCCGAAGTAGTAAAGCAAGATTTGGAAGCTGGCATAAATTTGATAGAGGCATACAAGGATATATTGTCTGATAAGGTGGTTAAAGAGTTGTTTTCGCTGGATAATTTGGTGTCCAGGGCACGGTTAAATCTTGAAGAGGCAGTGAAAAAATTCGCCACAGTTACCCTCTACGATCTACACATGATTTCCCAGTTTCCTGCTTATCTGCAAGAAGAATTATCTGAAGAATACAAAACCCACCCCATAACGTCTCATTCCCTAGCCCAAACCCTAAACAAGTACACAAACCAAAACCAACCCCCCACAACCACAACAACCAACCAACATTTACCAAGAGAAGGCAACCAAAATAGTGTTCTGCAAGAAAAATTTGATACCCCCATGAGTCCAAATGAGGCTCTGCGCAGGTGGAACGCTTTGAAACAACAACAAAAACTTGAAGCTAACCCAGAAACAACACAAACCATGCCAGACAAATTTAATTTAGACCCTCAGGGGAACTCTTTAGAGAACGCTTTCTCTGAAGCACCAACTGTTTTAGAAGAGTTTCGTGCATTACTATTGACATTGGGTTTTTGTTGTGAATGCGGACGAACGTATCATGCACATTTTAAAGACCGCGTGCACATCAAGAATTTAGACATTGTGATACAAAAAGACAACACTCTTTTTGAGCATATAGATGTTAAGCCACGAATCTTTTTGGCACGCTGCAATAACTGTAACAATGACACAGAAGTTAGAGTAGATACTGTTGAGGAGGAAAAGGTGTCTTTTTGTTGTAGGTATTGTAGTCCTGCAAGGGAGGGTGCATTGGATGTGTTTACTGGGGATGCGGTGTGGTTTGGCTAAATGTTGGCAGACGCGAGAGGCGTCTTCTTTTTCTACTAAGAGAACGCGATGAGCCTGCAGGTAAGCCTATTGCAATTCGAGACGCTGTTTGTCGCGAATTCAAAATAGATTATAAACCCTATACCCTAAAAAATAGGCAGAAGGAAGCGTTTTGCGAGGAGCGTTATGTTAGGCGAGCGTTTGAGCGGTTGTTTAAGAAAGGGTTTGTTGTGCCTGTGCGGGCATTGCGTGATGGATTTTCTTTGATTCCTTCAGATGACGTGGTTGATTTTGATTATTGCATTTTAACTAAGGAGGGGCGATTGGTTGCGGAGCGTTTGAAACAGCAGACGCAGGGGTTAAAAGTTGAAGAGGAGGTGGAGGCTGTGAGGCGGGTTTTGGTTCAGTTTCGTTCTTTGGGTTATGTTTATGTTACGGCTTTGCAGGTTCGCGATTTTTTGTGGCAGGATTTGCAGGAAAAGTTTGTTAGTCGAGAAGAGTTTGATAAGTATTGGCATAATACTAAAATTGGTTTAAGGTTGCAGAAATATCGGGTTGGGCGAGCTCGAGTTAGTAAAAGAGATACACACAGAAAATATTGTTTGACATTAATGACATTGCCGATTAATGATGATATTTAGTCAATTGTAAGAGCATTTGTTTATTTGTGTAGTTAATGTTTTGTGGTTGTGTTGGTGTATTGTTTGTGGGGTGTGCATAGTTTGGGCAAGATGACACATTTTTTGTGTCGTCTTGGTCTAACTGTGCACACCTTAGGTGTTTGATATGTTGTTGTGTTTTGTTTTGTGATTGTTGTGTTTTGTGTTTTTGAGGGATGCTTGTAGGTGTCCTATGGCGGATATGCCAAAGCTTGTTGTTATGCAGGTGATTAGGTTGTTTACTGTGTTGGGAAACATGTAGTTATGTAGGGTTTGTAGGGGTAGGAATGCAAAGAATAGTAGTATGGGTATTTCGATTGTTAGGGGGAAGAGTATTGTGGCTTTTTTGAAGCCAAACTTTTTTGTTAGCCATACAAAGAGTTTATTGCGCTCATTTTTTGGGAATTGGCTGGGGTTTTCAAGGTAAAACTTGTAGGTTGAATAAACGTCAAAGGCTAAACATAAAATCCACATTGTCATAAATAATGGTTGGATTTGTGGTAAAAAGTTTGATAGAAAAAGAAAAGTGGGAACGACTACTATGAGGGTTAATAGCTCTTTTAGGGTCATTTTGTTAGGTGGTGGTGGGTTTTGTTTTTGTGTTGTGGGTGTGGCTTAGTTGTATGCCTCCGTAGATGATGCCTGCGATGACGATGACTACTCCAAGGTACATTAGTAGTTGTAGGAGGTTGTCGATTGCTGAAATTAGTTCAACGGGTAGGCCTGCTTGCATTGTTGTGACGTTCCATCCTGTGACCCAGTAGGTGACGGGTTTTGCAACAGCCATAAGTACCCCTGCAACGATGCAGCCAACGAGGACTTTTTGGGCGCGTGCTTGCTCTTCAGGACCCTCCGCACGGACCAAAGGTAAAGACCGATAAACAACCAAAGAAGTAGAAATCAACAAGACCAAAGATAACAGCACATCTATGTTCAAGTTGGAAAAAGACAAGAGTAGTGTTTCAAGCAATTTTTAATTCACCTCGCTTTTTTTGCTTAGAACCCACAGCAGTGTGTTTAGACGGTTTAAAGACAGTTTTGATTTTACGTGTAAGCTTGCTAAAAGCCCTTGAGAGGTTTATCAAGGCTTTACAGTTAACCAATTTTCTACGTGTTTTTTGCATAATATAGACCTGAAAATAGAGTACACAGAAATTTTAAAACCAAAATAACACATGCTCCTGATAACAGATTCACAGTAGCTTATTTTACGGATACCCCATAGCTGCAATTGAAAGCAGATTTTTCAACTTTAAAGGTGCGCCACTATTTTAAATTAACATGCATACAGACAGTGTTGATGTTTAGTATGTACAAGTTGTTGCTTTCAGAAATTTTTGCTTGCAGGTTAGATAGTGAGGCGTATGGTTTTTTGTCTACGTATCCTCGTATGGTTAATTGGTGGCTAACCCGTGGACAAGACTCAACTCAAACGTTTAGGGATTTTACTGCCCTTAGAAACCAATTTTATAATGAATGGAAAGAAACATGGAAAGGCTACAATAGCCAACATGCACAAACCAGTTGCCTACTTGCATTTAGCATGCTAAAGTCAAAGGTGCAAAACAAAGCTGAAACACTACTACTGAATGGTAGTTTTGCCTGTGTTAGTTCAGCGTTAGCAAAGGTTGAGGAGGAAAAACTTGTATTTGTAACAAACCTGCAGAAGAAAGCTCAGGTGACTTTGGTGCCTAAGACTTCTGGGCAGTGTGTGCTTTTAGAGCAGGCGCAAAACAAGTACTGGCAAATTGGTCAAGTGTTTTTAACCTCAAAATGGTGCAACATACCCTTCACAAGATATATAGACCCAACAAAAGAAAACGACCGCCCCCTACAAGAACTACTAAAACACAGCATCTAACCAACCCCGTGAGGATTGTGTGTCGCTTTTAAGTTCAAAATCAATAGTAATTTGGCGAGTAACATGAGTTTATGTGAGTTTAAACGTTCAAGTTGTGACCAAGTGGATAATTTGGATGCTTTTTTGTATGTTTTTAATATGTTTGGGACATTATTTAATAGTTCTAAGCTGCGTCTGCATGATTTAAGAGGTATGTAAATGAGCAACAACATATCTAAACAACAAGACACCGTATTTGACGAATGGACATTTAAAACATGGTCTGACCGTAGAGACTGGTGCAAACACTGTAGTAAAGAGAGAAATAAGCTTGTGTTTGATGACCAAACAAAAACCACCCGCTGTTCACAATGCGGACATATTGAAACGTATGATGAGGCAAGTTGGAAGGTTCTTCAGGTAAAACGCTATGTCTCCTCTCAGTATATGCCTGGAAAATACTTTTTTGATCACCTCTCTAAAGAGGAGATTTTCCAAAAATATCTCCGTGAACTCAACCACAACGACTGGACAACATGGCTCATGCACGATTACTTACTAGCCCAAATGAGAACCGATAAAACAATTCAAGAGAAACTAGT
>JAITMO010000097.1 GCA_031277345.1 Candidatus Bathycorpusculum soli | reverse complement strand
ACATATTTGTTCACGATTTAATGTTAATAACGGGATAGGATATAAATGTATCGGTTATAAATCGGTTATTAAATGTGGTCGGATCAAAACGTGTAAGCAAGAAAAAACTTTCTTGATTTTTGAAGTTTCAGTTTTTCACTTTCACTCTGCTCTGTACTGTGTGCGTGTTGTTTTAGCGTGTAGTTCTTATAGTGTTTTTTACTTGTTTGTTTGTGTTTGTGGTATGTATGAGTTCTGTTATTGATCCATGTGTTGAGGTGTCTTTGGTTTCTAGGTTGTGTGAGAGGGGTTTGGGTAAGGGTATGTTTGTTAATGCTTCTGTTGTTCTTAATGCTACGGTGCCTGATTTTTGTTGGTTTCAGCTTAAGAATGCGGTGTATTTGGATGGTGTGGCGGTACATAGAAAAGCGCATGTGGAGGTTCGGGATGATGTGATTAATGAGTTGTTATTGCAGAAGGGTTGGCAGGTGTTGCGCATTCCGTATGAACCGCCGTGACAATTTCGGAGGTTGCGCAGATTGTGCAGCAAATAAGAGATTTTGTTTACGGCGCAAGTCTATCAACTTGATGGTGCGGGTTGTTTATGTTTATTCTGCGTTGTTTATGCAAGAAATGTTTTCGACAGTACAAAACTGCAGATATAGACTTGAAAAATGAGGTCTTAGTATTTAGAAATTGCTATAAATGCGCAACAACGCAAATAACGCTAAACTAGCTTTCTTTATTTAAGAAATAAACTTTTTTCACAATCGTAGTGGTTTCTTCTGTAGCAGAGTATTCTTCGAGTGTATAGTTACTTACTTCTTTTTTTACTAACTTTGTTATTTCAGTACTTTTCTTTGCAACCGCGCCACTACCGAAAATAATGTAAGTTTTTGGCTGGTGAGCATGAATTTTTGTTGTTATTTCTTTTACTTTTTGTTCGTTTTTATCTGTTTCCTGTATAAAAGTAACATTTTTATCAAAGTTTTCAAAAAATTGAGCTAAATTGTTCTTTACAGCTTTTTCTGTTTTCTCTCGCGTTATAACAATGTCATAATATTTCATAAAAAGCCCATTTTGAATAAATTGTGCAATATGCAAACCCTGAGAACCATACATTTCAATTATGCCAGTTCTTAGACTATCTAAATTTCGATTGGTCTGTTCAAATCTTCTAAGAGTTAAGCCTGCTTGAAAAATTTGACAAAGAGATGGGTTAGAAATATATTGTATAAAAAATTTGTACTCATATCTTTCCCTTTGCTTCTCCATTTCTTTAAATGTTTCTTTGTCTGTGACGATTTTTATAGTACCTTTACGATGCCCTTCTATAAGTCCTTTCAGCTTATCTTTTGTCCACTCAAGTCCGCCGTATGTAGCACCTTTAGCAATTCTTTCCAGTGGATCATCAGGCATTATTGGTATTCGTCCAAATAAAGCAAAATACTAAGAGGGTTGTCATCTAAAATGATTGTGCTTCCTGGAAGAATTGCCATATTGTCTATTTTAACTGGTTTGTTAATGTATTTATCCATAACTTGCTTGCCGTTTTTGTCTAATGCATATGTGCCGTCAGAGTCATAGCCTAATTCTTTAAGTAATTCAACTTTCATTTCTTGTGGCATGTCTTTGATTGAAATAACGTTATCCATTGTTTCTCCCAACTGCTAAATTTCAAGTACAGTATTCTCCGCCTTGTATAAAAAGCATTACTTCAGATAACAATACTTTTTGTATTGTCTTTTTATAAAACACGACAGCACATTTAGCGTGAGTTGCGACGGCAACGCTCAAACACAAAATATCACAAGACGCTTTAAAAGTGGGGCAAACACAGCAGATATCGTTGATACGACAATCAAAAAAGCTCTTTTGAAAATGCCTGTACTTGTAGGTGCCGTTTATACTCCGAAGACTATTCAACAGTTACCCGAAACTATTCGACATCTTATGGCACTTGGTCTAAGACAAATCTATATTACAGCAGCAGATTTTTTCAACAAAGTGGTGCGATAAAGATATTGATACTTTAGAGGCGGTTTTAGAAGATATTGCCGACATTTATATGGATGTTTATAGACAGAAAAAACCCGTGTTTATCAATGTCATAGATGAAAAAATTTCAACAATTCTTCGTGGAGGCTTCTTCTCTGATGAGCGATGTCATATGGGTAAGAAAAAATTTGTGTTTTCTCCCGATGGAAATATTTTCTTGTGTGACCGTATCGTCTACGATGGTAATCCCGAGAGCCCACACTGTATTGGAAACGTAAAAACGGGAATTGACAACCGTAAAATGACATGTAAAATAGATGAAACTGACGAGCCAAATCATGAATGCTTGACCTGTACCGTAGAAAAATATTGCAGGCACTGGTGTGGTTGCACAAATTTTCATTCAACTGGATATTACAATCGTGTTGAAGCGTTTTTATGTGCTAAAGAAAAAATAGCCATAAAAATTGCTTTACACATACTTGAAACACTTGAAGTAGATATACCGACAACATTTAGCAATCATCAAAACGGGTCTTATGACAATTAATGCTTGGAAATGGAAATAAACTTCAATGGTGGTTACAGTCAGGGAATGTCGATAAATAAACTTGACAAATATTTCTATTTAGACATCTATAGTCATATAAATGCCAACTTTACTTACAGACGTTACATAGAGTATTTGTAGTATATGGGTATTCCCAAGAGGACAATAGTTGACAACATGTGTTCATAATATATGAGTTAAAGAATTTTTCAACACAACCATCTGTGTTTCAGTTGTAAAACAGTTTTCAAAACTTGATATGCCTTGTGTTAGGGAAAAACAAGGCGAGGTGATTACATGGTGAAAAATTCTGATCTGTATTTTGTTATTGTTATTCTGTTTTAGGCACA
>JAITMO010000045.1 GCA_031277345.1 Candidatus Bathycorpusculum soli | reverse complement strand
TCTATGGGAGTGTGACCCTTCACACTTGCATATGTGAGAAATACTCCGATTTGACAGTTCTCAACTCGACCCGCAGACCCACTGTATTGACGTTTAACTCCACAGGACCGTTTACCTTGCTTAAGAAAACCAGTCTCATCCACCACCAATACTCCATCGGGGTCACCTAGTTTTTCATTTACATAAGTTTGTAAGTGGTCTCAAAGTTTGTCTGCGCTAAATCGGCCTCGGTATAAGAACTGTTGTAGACCATAGGGTGTGGTTTCGCCTAGCGCTTCTAAGAGTTGCCAGCCATTTTTACGCTCCACTTGACTGATAAGTCCTGTTAGGTATTTCTTTGCAGACTTACAACCCAACTCGCTTGCAAACACATCCTCAATACGCATCATTAATTCTTCAAACGCAGACTCTAACTCACAATTTAGCATCATCAAACATCAACAATCACAGTTTTGTTGTTGATGCATAACAAGATACACTAACTAAAAAACGTTTACAACTGTAATACTATGTTACCTTGTTGGTTCATAAGGGCGGCGCGGCATCGGGTTTTGCCTACGTCTACTCCAACATATCTTGTCATTTCCTTATTTTTTCTCCTGCTGGTTTCAGGCGGCGCTCTCTCATTCGGGCGATTTGCCCAGTTCTTTTAGCCGCTCAGGTTAAGTCCAGTCTATTTAACGGTCGAATTGACCAAGTTTGTGTCGGACTAACCAGCAAGTAAATTAGAGGTAGCGACTTTCATAAAGTCTATTTTACACGTAAAGATTTCGGCAAGAGTCAATTTATACAGCTTAATCACTAAAATAAGAGCAGGTTTCTTAATTTTAATTAGCGAAAATATCACAATCAAAATTTGAAAAATTCTTATGATAGAAATATCAGCGCTCTCTACCATAGTTACCGTTTCTAAAGATTTCTCAGTAAAGACTCGCACACATAGATAGTGTCTATGTTAGTGGTGTGTAGTGAGTTTTGTGGTGTAGGTTCAAGTTGCTGCTGATGTAGTGCCGATTTTGATGTAGGATGAGGCTTGGGTAATAAAATTTGATTAACAAACCGTGCACCTTAAAATACTGCAGGGTGTCATTAAATTTTTACGCTTACAGTCATTCTTTTTCCAATATTTTTTCTCTACTTTGAAGAAGCTCATCTGACATGAGCATTTCTTCTGCTTTTTTAATACTTAAACGATCCACTGTTTCTCCAAAGCGTTCACCCACTTTACCCTCCCTTACAAAGAGCAGGATTGCTTTTTCTATAACAGTTATTATTTCACTTTTACTAAATACTTTTAGAAGAGGGCTACCCCGACGTGTCTTTTTACCCCACTTACCGCCAATAAAAATTCTAAAACCATACTCGCTATCCTCCAATATTTTAAAAGAACATTTACTAACACATAAACCACAGCCAATGCATAATGATCGGTCAATGGCAATTTTTCCATGCTGAGTTGAAAACGCGCCTCCTTGGCTAAGACACGTGACAACAACACCACATTTTGTACATCCTCTGCAATTTTCTATCTTAAATTTAGGTATACGCACACTAACAATACCTAAATCGTTTAAGTCAGGTTTTACACAATTATTAGGACAACCCCCTATGGCTATTTTGAACTTATGCGGAAGCTTGACAGCGTAGTATCCTTCATAAAATCGATTGTGGATTTCCGTTGCAATGCTGAAGGTGTCGCTTAAACCATATTTGCAGGTTGTCCCTTTGCAGGTTACAATTGGACGCACTCGAGAACCGGTTCCACCTGTTTTTAGGTCTGATTGTGCGATAAACTTTTGAAAGGCTGCAATGTTGTTAAAATCTATGCCTGGTAACTCTGCGTTAAGGCGCACAGTAAAAATAACTGTTCCATTTCCAAATTTCAATGCCGCCTCGCTTAGTGTTTTCGTTTGTTTGGTCGTTAATTGACCATTTGTGGTAATTACTCTGCCTGAAAATGTGTTCGTTCCTTTGTTGTGAATAAAGCCTATGTCTTTTACGTTTTTTATCTGTTCAACTGTTATGGGTTGTTTTTGTTCCATAGGTATCTCTCTTTTCCTGTTTTAGACTATCATATAGGGGTGTGCATAATTTTAAGTTTGTTTGTGTGTTTTTGTTTTTATGGAAGCCTGTGAGGTAGTTAGGTTTTTTGTCAACAAGGCAATAGTTCCAGCTGAACTTAAAAGGTCGGGTAATCCCGGTTATGGACAAGTCAAAGCATTAAGAATTCTAGTATACGCAAGACTGAAAGGTTTAGACAATGACACCCGAATAATTGAACATCTAAAAAAACATTAGACCTTAGTCTTATTGTGTTTTGTGATTTTAACGGGGTTTTTGAGATATTTGTTTGGCTTTTTAGACGATTAAAGTTCCTGATATGCGAAAATTTACTATCCCACAAACTATATCCGTCATACGATCATAGTTTTTAAGTCGATTTCTAAACTCCTCACCAAAAACACGAAACTTTTTCACCCGACTATGAGAATGCTCCACAACCACCAGAGCAGACGCCAAGAGCTTATTGAACAGTTTCTGTTCCAAACTAAGCGGCTCAGCTTTAACCCCCATTTTACCCCGCCCAGGATTCTTTTTCTTAAATGGCACCACAACCTTAAGTCCTGGATAATCCCTTAAAATGCCCACATAGCCCAAATCCAATTTGAACGTAACATCTTTGGGCAGTTTAGGATGGCTATGATTATAAAGAGCATAATCATGAGTGCTTCCCTTGGCATGTGGAGATTTATGCACGATTAACCCTTGTTTGTTGACTGTTAGTTGAGTTTTTACGGCGTGTTTTTTCTTTTTGCCGCTGTAGTGAGTTTTACGTTTACGTTTGTTTTTAGGTCTTGGAATCTCTTGTTCTGTTGCATCTACGAAGGCTTCAAATCCGGAAAACATGTTTTGGACTTCTGCGATTGTTTGGAGACGTCGGATTTTTTGGTGCTGTTTAAGTGGTGTAGGTAATACTTGATTGACTATAGGTTCTAGTTTTCGTATGCTTTTAAGGACGCTTGTTTGACTAAGATTAACAAGATATCCAAGTAATGTAGATGAAGTGTATAGTCTGTAGTAAAGAAATAGCATAAGTAACGGTCGGTTAGGTTTAGTTTGAAGGGTTGTCCTGCGCCTATGGATCGTTTGCGTCTTGTTCTTTGGAGACGTTTTTGTTCGTATGCAGGGTATTTTTGGTTTATTTTTTACCAAGTCGAATACAACTTTTCGTAGCAAGGGTGTACCGTCATGGATTAAAATGCTAATTTCTCTTGTTAAGGAGCCGCAGAGATGACTTGAAGCTTATCACAAACGTTCAATATCTGAAACAGGCAATTCTATGCTAAAACATCGAGAACCAACTAAAATCAGAAAAAAACTAAGCCCACGAAAATGCATACAAGAAACACTCAAATTCATGGTCCACAACATTAGACAGATTTGCTACCTAAAATATCTCAACCCACAATTACTCAACTTGCAAATAATAACGCAATAATATTGTCGCAAAGCCGATGGACACACAATCCTTAAATGTAAAAAATGTAAACGTGCTTCTTTTATTGATTAAAAAAGGGGGATACCCAAAAATGCGCCTGCGGTGCACTGGCTCGGGTTCTAATAATGTTTTTAAAAGTCAACCAATTTTTTTCATTTTAACTTAGTAAGACAAAAATCTGTCTAACTTAACATAGTAAAATAAGACAAATCTCGAGAAAAGTTCAGCAACACCGATACTAAATACTTTGAATTCAACTGGAGAACCAAACTCTTTTTTTGTTTCAGCTATCGCAATCATAAGTTGTCGCTCCTTGTCGGAGGCGACCAACATTTTTGGTGTTAATGCCGTTTAATAGAACAGAACTCATTATCGGTTGTTTGGTGCCTTTTTTAAAGGAATTTTATAAATTCTTCTTTTGAGAGTCCTGTGTCTTTAATTATCTTGTTTAAAAGTCCACTGCCTATTTCTTCTCCAGCATGCACCGGAACTACTGTTAGTCTGCTGTCGGGATGTTTTAGAATTACATGGCTTCCCTGAATTCGCACTGTTTTGAAGCCTATTTTTGTGAGTACTTTAATTAGTTTTTTTGCTGGCTGGGGCTTTAGACTCATTTAAGCTTGGACCTCAACAAACTGAACACCCACCAATTCAGTGCGGCCGCATTCTTTTAGTTTTTCAGTTTCTGTTTCCAGGTAGCCTTGAATAGCTTCTTTTATTCTCTCCATCACTGTATCAAGAGTTCTAGCTTGCGTATGACAACCGGGTAACTCGGGAACCGATGCAACATAGTACCCATCCTCATCTTTTTCAACTACAACGCTAAATTTCATGTCTATATTCCTGATAGTATTATCTTTTCTAAACAGCTACTAAAGGGTTCCCCTATTTTGCTTTAAGACCGTGGAGTTGCTTCTCTTAACCCAAAAACGCCACAAGTATTAACCCTTTATTGACACCCTATTGCGCAAGTGTTGGACATTGTGCTCTCAACAATGAGCGATTTTACCCATCTTTTTTAAAGTTAAACTGTAGTTCCCTGTGAGTTTTTCTAATTACAAAGTGCATTCAGAGCATACAAATTATCGACTTTGATCTTGAAGCACTTGTATATATCATTAGCCCGCTTAGCCGCCTCCACCGTATGGACATTTTTATGTCAATTTTATGTGTGACTTTTTGCCATGTAACTAATTGGCTTTAAGATTTGAGCTCAGTACTCCATTTCAACACTTCCAAAAATCATCAATCACATACTTCTGAACAATACCCCACTTACACTCAAGCACATACGTCAAAGGCTGAGAAAACAAACCATTAGCCGGAACAGACCAAACCCTATCCACCTCAGCATTCATACGACGCTGACCCACACTCTTCACCAAATGCAAAGTAATACGCCGCGGATCCATAGCCTTAGTACGATGATTCTGCCTCTGAAAAGAAGCCTCAGACATATACTTATCAATAAACCACTCCACCAAGCCTCCAAATTATGACCAATCCGATTCTGCTTACCCTTCATCTGACGCACATAATTCTGCTTAAACACCAATGCCACATTAAGATCAGCCTGCGACAACGACTCATGATAATAATACTTGTAAGCACCAAATAATTTGATTTCTCGAAGATCACTATACAACTTTAAAGCCCGACCAATCGCACCCTCAGCCTCATACTCCGAACACCCAAGCCTACTAAAAATAAACTCTACAATAGCAAGATCCCTAAACAAAGTCGTTTCCAGAATCACATAATGCACAATATGAATACGCTCAATCACAGGATTAGTCGACTCATTATTCTCCAACGCCACATTAGTTCGCCGCACAGCATTCGCCAAAAGCCTCCGCCCGAGGCTTATCATCAGCTATCCAAGTCACCAAAAAACCATCTCTAAACGGCGTCTGCTTATCATGCGAACGATACCCCCGAACATACATCCGCCCCTTACGCTCCAAACGCCTAACCGTTGACATAACATCCGACATCACAACCCCTTATCCTTAAGCGCCTCAGCAACACCCTTAGAAAAATGCACACTATCCCGATTCTGTCAAAGAAACCGCCTAATACAATTAGCCTTACTAGACTCACCCACACCACCTCGCTTATCCAAATACTTCTTGTCATAAGCCACATACTCCTGCCCACACAAAAACAACGACGACATACCCTCCGGACCCAACAAATAAGTATAATATTGACGCACATTAGCAACCATCCCCAACCGCCCCCTAAAGGGCTTAATCCGTACAAACCACCGGCTTAGTACTCCGCAAAACCCTAAAACTACGCCACATACGACCCAGCGCACTCTCCACAATATCGCTATTTAGCTTTAGCTCTACCGTAAGCTCTTTAGAACTCTTAGGTTTCCCACAACTTAACGCCAAAGCAAGTTTTTCCTGAGTAGCCGCACGCAACACAATTCGCCCACAATATACCATAATAGATGATCAGAATCTTTAAATCGACGGTTCAAACCGAAAAGTAAAACCTAAAAAAACGCCGAAATCAATCTCGATTTAAATCACCGAAATAGCGAAAAACTGCCCAAAAACTGCTCAGATACAGGGTTTTGTTTGGTCGGGAGAGCAGGATTTGAACCTGCGACAGCTCGGTTTCTGTGGCCTAGACAGGATAGAATGAAGCCTACCGTGGGTAGACCTCTACAGCTTCTCCGTCCGTTAAGCGAGTTAACGGGCTCGAGAGCTCTGCCAGGCTGAGCTACCTCCCGAAACTTTCTTTTCATAAAGACTATGTGAAAGAATTTAAATTTATTGGAGGTGTGGGTTAATTCTGTATTATATTGTGTTGTGTGGTTGTTTGTTTTTTGTGCCAATAAATTTAAGTTGTGTTGTTGTGTTTTTTTGGTTTGATGTGTTGTTTGTATGCCTTATGATTTGGAAGCGTTGGAAAAGTTTCGGTTATCAGGTAAGATTTTGTGTGAGGCTCGTGAAGAGATGAGGGGATATATTAAGGAGGGTATGTTGGTTATTGATGTGTGTGAGCGGGCTGAGGGGCTTATTCGTAGTAAGGGGGGTGTTCCGGCGTTTCCTTGTAATGTTAGTATAGATGAGGTTGCGGCGCATTATACGTCGCCTCCGGGGGATGTTAGTGTTATTCCTGTGGGTTCGACTGTTAAGGTTGATATGGGTGTGCAGGTTGATGGGTATGTGACTGATACGGCGTTTACGGTGTCTTTTAATTCTGAAGGTAGAAGTATGACTGCGACGGCTGAGTTTGCTTTAAAGTCTGTAATTGATAGTATTTGTGGTGATATGTCAACGGGGCGTATTGGCGGTTTAATTGAGACAGCCATTAGAAATCATGGTTTTAAGCCTATAAGTAATCTTACTGGGCATTCTGTTGGTCGATATTTGATTCATGCGGGTACTAGTATACCTAATGTTGCTACTGTAACTACTAATAAAGTGGGTGTTGGTGATATTTTTGCGGTTGAACCTTTTGTTACGCAACCTGATGCTGTTGCTCGTGTTGATGATAGTTCTAAGCATACTATATTTCGGCTGGTTCGTGGAAAATCAGTTAAAAATGTTTATGCTAAACAATTGTTAAAGTATATAGAGATAAATTTTAGAACTTTACCTTTTACTGAACGCTGGTTAACTGATGTTGTACCTCAAGAGCATTATGGCGAAGCTTTTAAGGAGCTTTTAAAATCTAAAATTATAACGAGTTATCCTGTATTTGTTGAAGCAAGTAAAAAACCTGTTGCCCAAGTAGAACATACACTTTTGATAAAAAAAGACGGCTGCGAAGTTCTCACATAAAAAAAGAATATTAAAGAAAAGAAAGTTTTATAGTTAGACTGCGTAGACTTTTTCTTTCTCTTTTATTTCTTTGTAAATGCCTGTTATCATTTGTTTTTGTTCTGGACATTTTGGACATGTGTCTAATTCTTTGAAGACAAAGTCTCCGCGTTGGAATTCTTTTGTAGTTCTATTTCCACAGTTTTTACATTCAATAGTAGTCATCATTTTAGGCGCTTCAATTTTCATTGCTGCTAATCTTTGTTTGTTCTGGTAGAATATTACACATGCTAAAGCTAATCCAAATATGCCAATTATTGCAAAGAACCCTGCTTCTATGGGTAATTCTAATATGGCATATGTGTAGATGGCAAAGAGTAATGTTACAATAGATAGTGCCATTGCTATTACAACTATGGTTGTTAGATACGTTGAAATTTTATTTATAG
>JAITMO010000006.1 GCA_031277345.1 Candidatus Bathycorpusculum soli | reverse complement strand
CTGTTTTTTATTTATATCATCAAGTCGTTGTTTGTTCATGTTTACAAATGCTTTCGCTACATCATCATGTGTTTGTATAGGTTTTTGCTTTAAAACCTCCTCATATGGTTGTATTGGTTTTGTATATTTTGTAATGTTTTCTGAAGTGTAAAAATTACTACTATAAGGATCATTACTAATAGTTTCATACACAGTGATTGTTCCATTAGAAAAATAGTGGAAAGATGTGACATCTTGATGGATGAATTTAGTTATTACAACTTCTCCATCAGGGGTGTATGAATATATTGCTTCACGGTTATAATTCTCGTCATACATATAATAAGTTACCCCTATCGTGGGGTGATTTGTAAGTTTTGGCTGTGTTGATGAATAATATGTTCCAGTTCCTTTGTAAGGTACAACTTCTAATTCAACATAACCATCAAGCATGTTTCCACCTGGCTCATCGAAATAATATATTCCAATAAATTGGTCACCCCATTTTTGTTTTGCTTCAATAAGCCAACTATTTATCCAGTCTTTGTTAAGTTCCCCGCCTGAAATGGCGTAATTTAGATTCGAGGCAATTACATAATTACCTATCTCGTTCATGGCCTCAATATTTGTCATAAACGGACCAGATTGTAAAACAAAGAGATTGGTATAATCTTTTACTTTGTCGATTAGCTCTTTTGCCTCTTGAACTGAACTACCGCAATAAGTAACCCCACCATAGAATTCTTGCTTTTTACTAAGCACACTATAATTTATAGCTACAAATAATCCAACTACCAATAACAATATCCCCATTATTGCAAATAGTTTCCTTTTCATCAATTTCACGCTTTACACATTTTAACGGGGGGGGGGGAAGTTTAAAAAGTTTTTCTATTTAATGCATTTGCTATTTCTGAAAAAATTAGGTGAAGTATATTATTTATGTTTTGTCGAGGTTGAATTCTTCATGGATTGCTCTGACAACTTTTACGCCGTCTTTTTCTTTGACGACAAAGCTTATGTTTAATTCTGAGCTGCCTTGGGCAATCATGCGTATGTTTATGCCTTTTTTGGCTACAGTGGCAAATATTTTTGATGCTAAACCTAAGCTGCCTTTCATGTAGGCCCCAATGACTGCAACTACGACTACATCGTCTTCTGCTGTTACTTCACTAACTAATCCGCCTTTCTCCAACAAGGCGATTTCAAGATTGCTAACTGCTCTGCTAAGCATGTCTCTCTTGATTATCATTGAAATATTTGATTCTGAGGCGGCTGTAGATACCATCATAATGTTTATCTTATTTTTGCCAAGCACATCGAAAACTTTTGTGTAACTGCCTGGTGCACCAACCATTGCGGCACCATTGACATTAAGCATAGCGACATCTTTTATCATAGCTACAGCTTTAACAACCTGCGTTGTATTTGCCACAGGTTCCTTAGTTATGAGTGTACCTGTATTTTCTGGATGAAAAGTGTTGCGAATTCTGACAGGAATTTTTTCTTTAATTATCGGCCCCAACGCACGTGGATGCATAGCCTTCGCGCCAAATATGGCCATTTCAGTAGCTTCTTGATAACTGAGTTGTGATAATAATCTTGCTGTAGACACCACTTTTGGATCTGTTGTTAAAATTCCGTCAACATCAGTCCATATCCAAACTTCGTCAACTTCTAATGCAACACCCAGTATAGTTGCAGTATAATCACTACCTCCACGTCCAACAGTAGTTACAATACCATCTTGATTTGCAGCAATAAATCCTGTCACTACTGGAATTACACCTTTTTCTAAAAGTGGACCAAGTCTTTCACGTACCAGATGTATCGTGAAATTCATCAAAGGATCTGCTTCACCAAAATTAGAGTCCGTTACGATACCTGCTTCTTTACCTGTGAAACATTGAGTTTCAAGCTCATGATCTCGTATTGCACCCCAGATAATTGGAGCTGATAAACGCTCACCAAAAGAGACCACATAATCTTTTGATTTAGGTGTTAATTCACCTACATAACAGATACCTGTTAAAATTTTCTCAAGCTCAGTTATTATTTCCTCTATCATATGGTTAATTTTTTCCTGCAAAAGCTTGTTCGTAATTGCAGACACAACTGTTTCTTTGTGTTTTTGAAGTAGCTCTACAGTAAAGCGTTTGACCATTTTTTCATCGCCTTTTTTTGCTTGGCAAGCAACCTCTAACAGTTTGTTTGTAACTCCTGCTAAAGCTGAAACTACAACAGCAACTTTACACTCTCTGGAGTATTGTGTGACAATACTTGCCACTTGACGTATATTTTCACCTGAGCCAACACTGGTTCCACCGAACTTCATTATTACTTTTCTCATGCACTTTTCAGCTCTTTTAAGATAGTAGTTTTGAGGCTAACTTATGTCTTATGTCTAAAAGATCTCTTAAAACAGCACTTGCCGTCTCAATTCCACCTGCTCCCCGACCAATTAACGTTTGATCTGCAGCATTTTCCGTTTGGAACGTAACAGCATTAAGAACTCCACTAACGCATAAGGGATTTGCCCATGTAATCTCTACAGGTTTAACTGAAACTCCATTATCATCTACCGTACCAATGAGCTTAATAGTACTGTTTCTCTTAACTGCATCTTGCAACATCTCAAGTGTCACTCCTCGAATACCCATAATATCTACATCTTTCAAGGTTATTTTTCTGCCCATGATCCAATTAGATAAAATAACAACTTTACACGCTGTATCAAACCCATCAATATCCATAGATGGCTCTCTTTCTGCGTAACCCAACTTTTGCGCATTCACCAACGCTTCTTGAAATGAAATGCGGCTTTGACCCATTTCCGACAAAATATAGTTGGTTGTGCCATTTAAAATTCCTCTTATTGCAAAAATTTTATCACTTACTAGGCAACGCTTAGCAAATTCCAACATAGGCGTTCCACCGCCAACAGTACCACTAAACCGCAAAAACACATTATTATGTTCCGCAAGCTCAGTTAAAGCTGGCATGGCCAAAGCAAGCGGTCCCTTATTTGTTGTAACCACATGTTTACCTGTCTTGAAAGCTTTGGTAATGTGTGAAAGTGCTGGCTCAGCATCTTTAATATTAACAGGTGTTAACTCAACAACAACCTCTGCTTCTACACTTTCAATGACTTCAAGAGCACTCATGCCTGGATTACCAAAATCTGGATCAGCAGAAAGTGAGCAACTTTTTTGTTTAAATGCTTCAAGTTTTTCAGAGCTAAATCCTCGTGAATTAATAACTGCTCCGTCAACATCGGCGATGGCAACAACTTTAGGATTAAACCCATAGCTTGCAACTTTTTCTAGGTATCTCTTGGCAAGAATTGATGTTACTCCCTTACCAACAACACCATAACCAACTAAAATAATTCTCATGTCACATGCGCCTTCTTCACTATTACATATTTTCTCTAATACCTAAAGCATTCTCGATAGCTGACATTTCTGCATCTACTTCAATCGGTTTTTCACACATTTTAATAGCCGTATCTGGATCTTTTAAACCATGACCTGTGGTGACGCAAACAATCTTTTCATCTTTGTTAATTATGCCATTACGGATAAGCTTCTTAAGACCAGCAATTGACGCAGCACTCGCAGGCTCCACAAAAATGCCCTCAACCTGTGCAAGTAACTTTTGCGCATCAAGAATCTCTTCGTCTGTAACAGTTTCAGCTGTCCCATAAGACTCATTAATAGCATTAATGGCTTTCTTCCAACTAACTGGCGCACCAATACGTATAGCTGTTGCAACAGTCTCAGGCTCTGCAACTGGCACAACTTTATCACTATGTCCTTTAATGGCTTTAGCAATAGGCGCCGAACCCACTGCTTGAATTCCCGTCATCTTAGGTAACTTACTTATCAACCCAAACTTGTAAAACTCAGTAAACCCTTTCCATATAGCACTTATATTCCCCGCGTTACCAACAGGCACTATTAAACGATCTGGTGCGTTGTAATCTAACTGCTCACAAATCTCATAACCCAAAGATTTCTGCCCCTCAATACGAAACGGGTTAATCGAATTAAGCAAATAAATACTCCTATGTTTTTCAGCAAGCTTTAACACAAAATCTAAAGCCTCATCAAAATTACCTTGAACCTGCAAAACTTTAGCTCCATGAATCATTGCCTGTGACAATTTACCATAAGCAATTTTACCTGAAGGAATTAAAACAGTACAACGTATATCTGCACGTGCAGCATAAGCAGCTAAACTCGCACTTGTATTACCTGTAGATGCACAAATCACATGTTTCGCACCCACCTCAACAGCTTTAGTTACCCCCACAGTCATACCTCTATCCTTGAAACTACCTGTAGGATTTTCTCCCTCATTTTTAATCCATAAATCCGTAAGCCCTAAAACCTCACCTAACCGCCTAGAACGATGTAAACCTGTGCCACCCTCGCTTAAAGTAACCACATTTGTTGCTTCATGAATAGACATAAACTCCCTATAACGCCAAACTGACAATGGCACATTTTTATAGACTCCCGTTTTAACAACGCTCACTGCTTTATCCATGTCAATTTTAACTTCAAGAATGTCTTTACACTTTTTACAAAAATAAACTACTTCCTCTATGCCATACTTTGCATGACAATTTATACATTCCTGATAACTCATTGTTTCATCTCCACTACATAAGCCCCTTTACCTGGTCTTGTTGCAAACGCATTAGCATCATAACCAGCCGACAGAAAACCTTCCCTCATCGCTATCGCAACTCTCGCAACATCACCTGTCTTTTTATTTACAATAGCTATCATAGACGGGCCAGCACCACTAATTGCCACACCTAAAGCACCTGCACTTAACGCATTTTCTTTAACTTTGCTATAACCTGGAACTAATAACGCCCTCGAAGGCTCAATAATATCATCAACCATTGACTGACCAATAACATCTACATCACCAATGGCAAAACCTGTCGCCATAGCAGCCGCTTTACCTAAATTATACACATGTTTCTCTAAAGACACAAGTTTAGGCAACACTGCTCGAGCTTTCTCTGTCTTATTTGGCGGTGTAATTATCTTGGGCATCGCTACTGCTAACTCCATATCTATAGGACATTCTAGATTAATTATCTCTAACGGCTTACTGGACCGAATAAGAACAAAATTTCCACACACAGCAGCAGACACGTTATCTGCATGCTCCGTACCCGCAGATGCTACTTCACCTTTTGCAGCATACTCAATTAACTGTTTATTATTCAAACCTAACCCAAACATACTATTGATGCCAACCGCTACCGCAGCAGCCGAAGCGGCACTACTCCCTAAACCTTTTCCGGGAAAAATACCTTTCTCGATATGAATCTGTAAACCTGTTTCTAATGTGAAATCCTTAATCATTATTTCTGCTACTCTACCAGCCGTATTTTTTTCTGGTGTAAGCGAAATTGTTTTTGCACCCATACCATTAACTTGAATTTTTACACCACTGTTGATTGTCGCCAATGTAACTATATCGTTTGGTTGCTCAAGAGCTATTCCAAAAATATCAAAGCCAGGACCAAGATTGGCACTTGTTGCTGGCGCTTTTACTGTTACTTGTTTTGCTGGCATTTATTTCTCACTCTAACAAACTCTATCGGTTGCGAATATTATTAATTTTATTGCTTACAACTGTAAGTTAACCTATTATGTTTGAAAGAACTTCATACGCTTTCAAACTATCCTTCTTTTCTACAACAATCACTGTTTCAGTCCAACATGAAATAAACTCAATCATGTTAACATCCTGCTCTGCCAGTACCGTTGTAAGAAACGCGACAACACCATGCGTTACTTCTAACTCTTCAGGTGAATGAATAATAATCATTGTACAATCTTCATGTTTAATAAGAGCATTTATATACCCGGCCATGTCTGCCTTATCTAATAGATACACATATTTTCCTGGTAAATCAACTTTCATGCTGTTCTTAGTTTGTATTTCTCTAGAAGTTATCACAACACTTTTACGATCATAAACTGTTATATTACTGCGTTTAAGTAAAGCAAGAACTTTTTCCTCTCTTCTTTGTTTATGTTTTTGCAATTCTTCTGAAAATCGGCGTAGAGCCGCTTTTACAGCATTTATATTATCAGTTTTTAATTCACTTCGAATCTGCCGCGACAACTCACTTAGATTAACTATATTTTTTTCTAAAGCCTCAAGTAAATATGGCTTGTTACGTAAATAATCCCGCACGTTTTGAGCTATAGACATAATAAGCTACGAGTGTGTCAAATAGAACATTTAAAGATTCTCATGCAACAAAAATTATAAAAATTACAAACAACTCACGTTAAAGACAGAATAAATATTTGTCTTCTATCTTTGCAAACTTTCTAAATACTTAATGCTTACAAAAGCACAAGAGTATTTTTTCATATTTCTATCATTATACCTAATGACAAACACGTATATTTCTGTTATATTTGTAAAAAATCTTATATCAGCAAGAATTTTGTATTTACTCTGTTACTTTCACAAATTATCACGGAGATTTGGGTATGCCAAAAAGAACGGACATCAATACGATCATGATTATCGGATCGGGTCCAATCATTATAGGACAAGCATGTGAGTTTGACTACTCTGGAACACAAGCCTGTAAAGCACTTAAAAGTCTTGGTTATAAAATCATACTGGTAAACTCTAACCCTGCAACGATTATGACTGATCCTGTAGTTGCAGACATAACCTATATCGAACCACTCAATGTTAAGAGACTCACTGAAATTATTGCAAAAGAAAAACCTGACGCGTTACTCCCTAATATAGGGGGTCAGTCTGGTCTAAACTTAAGTTTAGAATTACAAAAAGCAGGTATTTTGGCACAATACAATGTGAAAGTGATTGGTGTTCAACTTGATGCCATAGAACGTGGCGAAGATCGTATAAAATTCAAAAAAACTATGGATAAACTACATGTAGAAATGCCACAAAGTTTTGAAGCTTTATCAGTCGAACAGGCACAGGAAGTCGCCGCAAATCTTGGCTTTCCAGTTGTAATTCGCCCTGCGTATACAATGGGCGGAACAGGTGGCGGGTTGGTATATAACAACGAAGAGCTACAGACAGTCGTTAGCAGAGGTTTGCAAGCATCATTAATTGGACAGGTTTTAGTGGAGGAAAGTGTTCTTGGCTGGGAAGAGCTCGAAGTTGAAGTTGTCAGAGACTCAAAGAACCAATTAATTGCCGTTTGTATGATTGAAAACATCGACCCTATGGGTGTTCATACCGGGGACTCATTCTGTGTCGCGCCTATGCTTACAATTGATGTGGCATTACAGAAAAAACTTCGTGAAACCGCTTTTAGCATTGTTTCAGAAATCGGAGTTATCGGTGGAACTAACGTGCAATTTGCCCACGATCCAATAACGGGCCGAATCGTTATTATTGAAATCAACCCACGAACTTCTAGATCCTCGGCGCTGGCAAGCAAAGCGACTGGTTTTCCAATTGCCTATGTGTCTGCCCTTCTTGCTGCTGGACTCACTCTTGACGAAATTCCATATTGGAAAGAAGGCACAATGGACAAATATGTGCCATATGGTGATTACATAGTATTGAAATTCGCTCGATGGGCATTTGAAAAATTTTCTGGCATTGAAGATAAACTTGGAACACAGATGCGTGCCGTTGGGGAAGTCATGAGTATTGGTAGAACATTTACAGAAGCTTTTCAAAAGGCAATTAGATCACTAGAAATTGGCAGAAGTGGACTTGGATTTGCAAAGAACTTTAATGAGCTGAGCATTGATGCGCTCATGCAAAAAATAGCTGCTCCAAATAGCGAGCGATATTTTGCTATATACGAAGCGTTACGCAAAGATGTTGATATAGATAAAATTCACGCTATCACCAAGATAAAAAAGTATTTCCTTAAACAAATGAAAGAACTTGTCGAACTTGAAATGGAAATTTTGACATATAAAACAAGAGTTCTGCCGGATGAACTGCTTATAAGGGCGAAAAAAGATGGTTTTGCAGATAAGTATATTGCAAAACTGCTCGAAGTACCTGAGGAATATATCCGTTTACAAAGAAAAACGCTCAACATGCACGAAGAATGGGACATCATTCCAGTTAGTGGTGTGGACGCTGAATATTTTTACTCGACTTATAATGGTCTGGGTAAACTACGTGGTGAGTTAGCGAAAGCAAGAGAAAAACGAGGGATCAAAGTAAAATCTGTTACGAACAGCAAAAAAGTTGTTATTCTAGGTGGTGGCCCCAACAGAATTGGTCAGGGTATTGAATTTGATTATTGTTGCGTGCACGCTGCTTTTGCGCTTCGTGAGATGGGCTTTGAAACGATTATGATTAACTGTAATCCTGAAACGGTTTCAACGGATTATGATACATCGGATAAGTTGTATTTTGAACCTTTGACTGTTGAAGATGTTTTATCTATTTGTGAGTGTGAACAGCCCATTGGTGTAATTGTTCAGTTTGGTGGACAGACACCACTCAATATTGCTATGGAACTAAAAAAAGCAGGTGTGCCAATTTTGGGTACCACCCCTGAAATTATTAGCCTTGCCGAGGACAGGGATCTGTTTCGAAAAAGAATGGAGCAACTAAACATTCCTATGCCTGAGTCGGGCATGGCGTGTAATTATGAAGAAGCAGTTTCTGTGGCAAATAGAATTGGTTATCCAGTAATGGTTAGACCATCCTATGTTTTAGGCGGTCGTGCGATGGAGGTTGTATTTGATAATGAGCAACTTCGAACCTATATTCAAGTAAACTCACAGTATATCAATGGCGAAGCACCTATTCTAATTGACCGTTTTCTGGATAACGCTCTTGAATGTGAGGCAGATGCTTTAGCCGATGGTGATCATGCTTTTGTGCCAACAATAATGGAACACATTGAATATGCCGGTATTCATTCTGGCGATTCAGCATGTGTCATTCCAACGGTAAATATCACCGAGCAGCAGACCGAAACGATCCGTGAATATACTTGTAAAATTGCAAATGAACTGGGCGTTGTGGGTCTGATGAATATTCAATACGCTATACAACATGGCAAAGTTTATGTTTTAGAAGCTAATCCTCGTGCATCAAGAACAGTACCGCTTGTCTCTAAAGTATGTAACCTTAATATGGCTAAATTTGCCACAAAGTTGATTCTGGAAAAACACACGCAAAACTATGTTGACCTGTCAGCAATGAAAACACATGAAATACCATATTATGGCGTCAAAGAAGCAGTATTTCCATTCAATATGTTCCCAGAGGTTGATCCAATATTGGGTCCTGAAATGAGATCTACCGGAGAGGTTTTGGGGCTGTCAATGTCTTTTGGTCTTGCGTTCTATAAAGCGCTTGAAGGCAGTAAAACTGTTTTACCACTTTCAGGTTCAGTATTAATTTCAGTAGCTGAAAAAGACCGAGGCGCATCAGTAGAAGTGGCAAAACGACTTTTGGATCTTGGCTTCAAAATTTATGCCACAAGAGGCACCCATGAATATCTTACTGGAAAAGGTTTATGTGCAGAAGTGATTAATAAATTGTATGAAGGGCGACCAAACATTACCGATGCTATAAAAAATCATCAATTAGACATGATTATTAACACCCCCAGTGGCAGTAAACGAAGTAATGATGACGATTCTTATATCAGAAAATCTGCAATTAGGTATAATATTCCATATATAACAACCTTAACAGCTGCGTTAGCTGGCGTTAAAGGAATCGCTGAGAAAGTAAAATGTTCTGAAGAAACTCTATACTCACTGCAAGAATACCATTTGAAAGGAGCGGATAAGAATCTCAAATCTTAAACAAACAATGGAAACATTCATTGAAGAAACATGTGAAAACATTCGTAAAGAAGTCGCTGGACGTCGTGTGTTATGCGCACTCTCTGGAGGAGTGGACAGCGTTGTGTGTGCTATACTTACACATCGTGCCGTCGGTGAGAAACTTACTTGCCTATTCGTAGATACAGGATTAATGCGCAAAAACGAGGGCAAACAGGTAACATCATTATTTCGTGATACCTACTCAATTAACCTAATCAGCGTCGATGCAGAGGAGCGATTTCTGACTAAACTTAGAGGTATAACAGACCCGGAATGTAAGCGAAAAATTATTGGTGAAGAATTTATCCGCGTTTTTGAAGAAGAAGCCAAAAAACTTGGCGAAGTAGGATGTCTTGTACAAGGAACCATTTACCCCGATATTGTAGAAAGTGGTGCAGGTGGCCATAAACAGGTCAAGGCTCATCACAATGTTGGTGGTATGCCCTTAAATATCGAATTTAACGCTGTGATTGAACCAATTAAATTACTGTATAAAGAAGAAGTTCGTGAATGTGGCCGAAAACTGGGGTTACCAGAGGCTTTCACTAACCGTCAACCTTTTCCCGGCCCCGGATTGGCTGTGCGCTGTTTGGGTGAGCTGACAAAACCAAAACTTAATCTCTTACGCGAAGCTGACGCTATTTTTCGAGAAGAAATTGAAAAAGCTGGATTGCATAAAGAACTACAGCAATATTTTGCCATTTTACCTAATGTTCAAAGTGTTGGCGTGCGTAATGATGCCCGGTGCTATGAAGAAACGATTGTACTCCGTGCTATATCCACAAAAAACTTTGTGGCTGCAAATACTGCATATTTGTCACATGAATTAATTGAAATTGTGGTGAAGCGAATAACTAGTGAAGTACAAGGGGTTAACCGAGTATTATTAGATGTAACTCCAAAACCTCCTGCCACTATAGAATGGGAGTAGGTTGAAGAAACAAATGAAAATAGGGTTTGATAACGAGTTATACCTGAAAATGCAAACCGAACAAATACTTAAAAGGGTTGAGCAATTTAACCACAAATTGTATCTGGAATTTGGCGGGAAACTCTTTGATGATTATCACGCAGCAAGAATTTTACCTGGATTCGATGTGAATGGCAAAATTTTACTCCTCGAAAAATTAAAAGAAAAAACTGAAATCATTATTTGTATTAACGCAGTGGACATTGAAAAGAATCGAGTAAGAGCTGACCTAGGAATTACTTATGATGTAGACGTATTACGTTTAATTGACAGCATCCGAAAAATGGGTCTTTACATAAATAGTATTGTTATCTCCCAATATAGCAATCAACCATCCGCTGATATCTTTAAAAACAAGCTTGAACGCAGAGGCGAGAAAGTGTATGTCCATAGACGGATAAGCGATTACCCGATGAATGCGGATAGTTGTTACGAATCTAATTCATATATCAAAACAACTAAGCCCCTCGTGATCGTTACGGCCCCTGGTCCTGGTAGTGGCAAAATGGCAACTTGTCTTTCACAGATATATCACGAGTTTAAACGAAATATACACGCCGGATACGCCAAGTTTGAAACGTTTCCTGTATGGAATTTACCTTTGAGTCATCCTGTAAATCTAGCATACGAAGCAGCAACTGCCGATTTGAATGATGTCACAGCAATCGATCCTTATCATTTGGAAACATATGGAGTAACAGCCGTGAATTACAACCGTGACATCGAGGTGTTTCCTCTTGTGAAAACAATACTGACTAAAATTATGGGGGCTGATAAAGTTTACAAGTCTCCTACAGATATGGGCGTAAACATGGCTGGGTATTGTATTACCGATGATGAAGTGGTAAGAGAAGCTGCCAAGCAGGAAATAGTGAGACGATACTTTAGAACATGTTGCTATTACAATGAGGGTCTTTTAGAAATAGGTGCTGTTGAAAAATTAAAACTTATAATGAAACAGCTCGGTATATCTCCAGAGTATGGAACAGCTGTGAAGCCAGCGATAGAAAAGTCTGAACGAGATAAATGTCCTGCAATGGCATTAATTTTACATGATGGAAAAGTTATTACTGGAAAAACCACAAACGTTTTAGTTGCAGCTTCAAGTCTTGTGTTAAACTGTGTAAAAACATTAGCGGGCATTCCTGATAATGTTCATCTTATTTCACCCACTGTTTTAGAACCTATGATAATGCTTAAAGAAAAAATCTTGTGTGACAAGAATCCTCTACTCACCCTATGGGAAGTGTTAAACGCTTTGAGTATATGCGCTGCAACAGACCCATTAGCTGAAAAGTGCCTCCATAAACTTCAAGAATTAAAAGGCTGTGCCGCCCATTCTTCACATATGATATCAAAATCGGATGAAAATGCATTAAAAAAACTTGGAGTAAATGTTACATGCACTCCTAACTTTTCGTCTGATGATTTATATTCTAATTAATCTCGTATTTTGCGTAAATATTAATATTGTTTGTGTTACTCTTTAACTAACAACGAGGTAATGTTCTTGTCTAAGCACGATCAGAAAACGCGATCACTTGCGGATATAAACCAGAAAATTCTCAAAGGCACCGCTCAGGTTTTAACTGCTGAAGAAATGAAAAAACTTGTAGAAAGTAGTGGCGTTGAGGTTGCCTTCAAAGAGGTTGACGTTGTAACAACTGGTACTTTCGGAGCAATGTGTGCTTCAGGCGCCGTTATTAATCTTGGCCATGCCGATCCACCAATTAAAATTCAGCGGGCATGGCTTAATGATGTGGAAGTTTGTCACCCTGGTGCTGCTGTTGATCTATTCATTGGAGCAACTAATGCTTGTGAAAAAAAACCCTTTGAATACGGTGGTGGACATGTGATTCAAGATTTAGTAGCTGGTAACGAAGTTGAATTACGCGCAACAGCATATGGCACTGACTGTTATCCTAGAACATCAGTTAAAACAACTATAACTAAAGACGACCTTAACCAGTTCCAGTTGTTGAACTTTCGTAATGGCTACCAACGCTACAATTGCGCGATCAATTGTAGTGACGAAACAATTTACACTTATATGAGCAAACTCTTACCTCATATGCGTAACGCCACTTTTTCTGGCGCGGGTGAATTAGCTCCGCTTATGAATGACCCTGATTATGAGACCATAGGATTTGGTACAAAAATTTTCTTAGGTGGCGGTCAAGGCTACATCATCGGTGAAGGTACTCAACATAGTCCCAAAAATCTTAACGGCACACTCATGGTTAAAGGTGATGCCAAAAACATGAGTCCTGAATTTTTACAAGGCGCAGCATTCACCCGATACGGTACATCTTTGTACGTTGGTTTAGGTATACCCATACCAATCCTTAACGAAGGTTTGGTTCGAAAAACCGCCATACGTGACACCGAAATTTTTACTGACGTGATTGATTACAGTGTTATGCGTCGAGATAAGCCTAAACTATGTCGAGTTTCATATGCTGAACTCAAGTCTGGTGCAATCTCAGTCAATGGTAAACGAGTCCGTGTGAGTTCACTTTCCAGTTTGAAAATGGCAAAAAAAGTTGCTCAAACACTCAAAAATTGGATCAATGAGGGTCAATTTACCTTAACAGCCCCAATCGAGCAGCTTCCCCTTGATACCGTTTTTAAGCCTATGCGTCAAACACAAGAAATTCCCTTCGTTTCCAATGTTATGCATCCTGCTGTTACCTGCATGGAACATGAAGAAATTCGTGCTATTGCTGAACGTATAGTGACAAAATCTGTAAACCACATAGTTGTCATCAACGCTGATGGTAAACTCTTGGGTATAGTTACTTCATGGGACATTACTCGAGCAATGGCTGAAGGTAAAAAAGCACTTGTTGACATTGAAACTCGTAAAGTTATAACTGCTAAACCTGACGAGCCATTGGAAAGTGCTTCAAAACGTATGGCTTACCATAGCATCTCAGCTTTACCTGTAATTGACTCTGAACATAAAGTCTTAGGCATTGTAACATCTGAAGATGTTTCTAAACTGTTAGGACGGTAAAATTATGGCACGTATTCTTGTACGGTTAAATGAAGCTTTGGTCTCTGAGCCTATCGTTTCAGAAGTTATATTAGAAAACAAAGTATTAGTTGCAATTTTGGCTGCGCACATAAATTCAAAAGGCGGTGAAATCATTCTCGAGGTGTTAGATGACGATGTTGATAAGCTTGTATCCGCTTTTCGACAAAAAGGCGTAACTGTTACAGTACCTAAAATTATAGCAGTAGATACTGATCGTTGTTTTAGTTGTGGTTCATGTGTTGCTTTGTGTCCAGTAGAAGCAATTACTGTAACTGAGGATTTAACAATACATTTTAGCAAAGAAAAATGTGTTGGCAGTGCCTGTAATTTATGTGTGGATACATGCCCAGTTAGAGCGATAAACTCAACTAAATACTCTAAACCTGAGAACCTGTCTAATCGTAACGAATATCGGGAAAAATAAGTTGCAACCCACCCTTTTCAAAGAAGACTATACATACAAAAACAGTGTCTGCCACATAATAAGTGACCTCCAACAAGGTATAACTGTTGCTAAATCATCAATAACTCGCAACTATCAAGAACTCGAAAATCACATACACGCCAATAAACTTTTTTTCTACACATTTAACCCAATCCAAATCCCCCACGAGCCTTTGGTTGCTAAACTAATGGCAGAAGCTGCACAGAAAGCAAACGTTGGCCCAATGGCGGCAGTTGCTGGTGTTATAGCAGACTTAGCTGTAGCTGATATGCAAAAAATCGGCTGCAAAGTCGCGGTTGTGGAGAACGGTGGAGAAATTTCTGCAATTTCTGATAGACCAATTGATGTGGCTTTGGCTGCTGGTAACGAGCCGTTGTCAAAACGTTTCGGTTTTAGGCTAAATGAGTTTCCAATTGGAGTGGCTACAAGTTCAGGAAGGTTTAGCCACGCTTTTAGTTTTGGTGATGCTGAGGCTGCAACAGTTTTTTGTAAGGACGCCGGTTTAGCCGATGCCGCTGCTTCAGCGGTTGGTAATGTAGTAAAGGGGGCTGTTGAGACTGGTATTGAGGCTGGAATTGAACTGGGGCTGAATATTCCAGAGGTGTTAGGTGTGTTTATTCTATATCAGGGTAAAGTAGGAACAGCTGGTAAAATCCCACAGATAGTAAAGATTAAACCTTGAAAGTTGTATTCATTAAATTTTTTGTGGAGCTAATGCGGTAAATACTTGGTGTTTTAGCCGGTTGTTGTTTGGTTGTAGCTTTTATAAGATTTCTAATGTTGAGCGTGTGGGTATTTGCGGTTTGAGGATATATATGTTGTACATTGTTTATGATGTTGTTAATATTGTGAAGAATTGAAGCGTGCATTAACTGTTTTTAAACGGGAATACACATCCCAAATGGGATGAGTTGTTTATTTTTTAATTTTTTTGATAATTTTTTCTAAGACGTCTTCCATGTTGGGGTTGCCGATTTCTTGTAGGTCGTATTTTACGCGTGTTGTTGGTTTGTTGATTTTGATAATTCTTCCTAGGTCTATTGGTGTGGCAATTATTACGGAGTCGCATGGCGTTTGTTCGATGGTGGCGGATAGATCGTTCATTTGTTGTTCGCTATAGCCCATAGCTGGTAGTACTTTTCCTATGTTGGGGTAGATGTGGTATGTTTCAGCGAGTCTGCCCACTACATATGGTTTGGGGTCGATGATTTCTGTGGCGCCGAAACGGCGGGCTGCTACAATTCCTGCTCCTATTTTCATTTCGCCATGAGTTAGAGTTGGGCCGTCTTCGACTACTAGAACTCGTTTGCCTCGTATAACCTCTGGTTTGTCTACGCTTATGGTGGAAGCTGCATCTATTACTGTAGCTTTTGGGTTTACTTGTTCGATGTTGTTGCGAACTGTTAGAATGTTGTCAAAGTCAGCACTGTCAATTTTGTTGATTACTACTACATCGGCTAAACGTAGTGTTACTTCGCCTGGATAATAGGCAAGCTCATGTCCTGGTCGTAGTGGATCTACTACAGTTATCATAAGATCGGGTTTATAGAATGGAAAATCGTTATTGCCACCATCCCACAAAATTATGTCACAACCGTTTGGATCGTTTTCTGCTGCTCGTAGAATTGCCTCATAGTCGACACCTGCGTAAATTACGTTTCCTCTGGTAACATGTGGTTCGAATTCCTCCATTTCTTCAATGGTGCATTTATTCTTTTTTAGGTCATCAATGGTTGCAAATCGCATTACTTTTTGTGCAATTAGGTCGCCATAAGGCATGGGGTGGCGAATGGCAATCACTTTTAGTCCATGAGCCATAAGTATCTCTGCGACACGTCGTGAAGTTTGGCTTTTACCGCAGCCTGTTCGAATGGCTCCTACGGCAATAACGGGTTTGGTGCTTTTTATCATGGTGTTTTTGTAACCCATCAGCGAAAAATCTGCGCCTGCAGAATTTACTCGAGCGCTAATGCCCATAACAAAAGAGTAAGGAACATCACTATATGAAAATATGCATTCATCAACATCAAGTTCTTTTATGAGTAATTCTAAGTCATTCTGAGCGTAGATAGGAATTCCCTCAGGATAAAGGTCACCTGCAAGAGCAGCTGGGTATTTTCTATTGGCTATATCTGGAATTTGTGCGGCAGTGAACGCCACTACTTTATAAGCTGGGTTATTTCGGAAAAAAGTGTTGAAATTATGAAAATCTCGTCCAGCTGCTCCAATTATAATTATTTTTCTCTGTGCCATATAATTTTCCTCTGATATTTTTTTACATGTACCTCGCTTATATTGATTCTGTTATAGTTCAAGTTATTCAGTTATTCTTGTAGCTCTATAGTCTTTTTGTACATTTGTTTGTTAGAAATTTAGTGTTTAAACGATATACTGATAAATGAAGACATAACAATGCTTTAGGCAGAATTAGATGGTTAAAATTTGCAATTAAATTAATGGTGTTGTATTATAGCAATGTTGAATAACAAAATTGAAGTTGCTCTGCAAAAATTTGAGGTGATTATAAAGTCACAACTCGAACGTGTAGAGCAGATGAAGCAACAGGAAACAGCTGTTGATTATTCTAGTCTTGACACGATTGTAATAGGTGTTGTGGGTGGTGACGGAATTGGACCTGCTATAACTGCACAGGCCCAGCGGGTATTGGAGTATTTGCTTGCGGAGCAAGTGCGAAATGGTAAAATCAAGTTTAAAGCAATCGATGGTCTTACAATTGAAAATCGTGTTAAGGTTTTAAAAGCAATTCCAGATGATGTTTTAACGGAATTAAAAAAATGTCATGTGCTATTGAAAGGGCCGACTACTACACCGCAAAAAGGTGATGGTCGACCAAACATTGAGAGTGCTAATGTAGCTATGCGCAAGGCTTTAGATCTGTTTGCTAATGTGCGTCCTGTATGTGTGCCTGAGCTTGGTATTGATTGGACGTTTTTCCGTGAAAACACCGAGGGTGCATATGCACTTGGCTCGCAAGGATTTGATCTCGATGAGGACATAGCTTTTGATTTCACAGTTACAACTAAACAAGGTAGTGAACGTATAATTCGTGCTGCGTTTGAATACGCGAAAAAAGCAGGAAAAACCCAAGTGACAGCTGTTACAAAGGCGAATGTGATAAAAACAACTGATGGAAATTTTTTAAAAGTGTTCAATGAAATTGGTGCACAGTATCCAGACATTAATCGTGATGAGTGGTATGTGGATATTATGACCGCTAAACTGTTAGATGAGAAACGTCGTAAAGAATTTCAAGTTATAGTGTTGCCAAACTTGTATGGCGATATCATCACAGACGAAGCGGCTGAATTGCAGGGTGGTGTGGGAACTGCAGGTGGTGCAAATATTGGTGATACATATGCCATGTTTGAGGCAATACACGGTTCAGCACCACGTATGGTAGATGAAGGCAGAGACATATATGCTGACCCGTCTAGTATAATTCGTGCAGCAGGAATGCTACTAACACATATAGGATATACCGACAAAGCAGATAAACTTGCAGAGGCTTTAAATATTTGCACAAATAAAGAGAAAAAAATTATTTTAACTGGTAGAAATACTGGTGGTACAGGAATCCAGTTCACAGATTACTTAATGGAAACAATAGCAAAACTATAAAAATCTAATGTTCAATTTTTCAAACAACACAGTAAACATACACTATCAAAAAACCATCTAGAACAGTTAGTAGTTGAAAAAGGAATGATATAATCATAGTTAATGTATCATCGAGAAATCACGTAGTCTTAACTGTAAATTGAGTTTCACTACGTGTGGTTAACTCCAATTTACCTCCCCATCCTTTCTTTACAACTCCATTCTCTACTACAACGGTATCTCCTAATTTCAAACTATTAAACTGTTCAACTCTATTACGCCACACTGAAATTTTGACCGTGCCCGTTGTATCCTTTAACTCAAACGTGAGCAACTTAATCTGCTCACCTTTACCTGTAGTTACCTCTTTTATAGAATCAACATTTGAAACTTTTCCCTCTACATTGACAATCTCATTTTCTTTCAAATCTATAATTCTACTCATCTGGACATCACATGACTGAACATGCACAAAACTTGATGCGTCAACATGGATCTCAAAACCACCACCCTCTTTCTCCTTAACCTTACCATTAATCAAATACAAACGAACTTTAGGCTTAAGTTGCCTCTCCAACACATCAACTTTACCATTCCAAATAACAACCGAAATATCTGCAGAACCATCTGAAAGAGCAAAACGCATAAACTTGCCCTCTGTATTATCACCTTTAGTAAACGTCTTTGACTCAAACACCTCTTTAACTACACCAACTAAATGCACATTACTAAACGTATCAGAAATATCGCATATCTTTGAAGCAAACTTTTCCACACCAAAATAACTACCGTCGCTAACTAAAAGCCCTTCATTAATCTCAATTTTACCTTTAACACCCAAATGCAACTCTATATTGCCAAACTGATCTTCCCGCGTATAACCATGCAAAAACTTTACAACTTGACCAATCCGTAGTTCACCTCTCTCAACAACTTCCGCTTTATTATTCCACAAAACCACCCGCAAAATACTATCATCATCAACAATCGCTAAATTAGCAAATTTGCCACTTTTTTCCCCACCTCCCCCAAAACTGCGCACAAAAAAAACAGCCACTATTTTGCCTTCAACTGAAACATCATTCAAACCAGAAACCAAACGTCCAGACGATAAAATTCTACTAAATTCTGCCTGACTACTAACCTCAACACCATGCATCGCAGCTATTAACCGCAAAAGTGTCTCGTCACCTATCAAACCACCCGAACGTTCTCTCTCACACACAAGCATCTCTTGGATTTGTTGCTCAGATAACTCTGAATGTTTAGCAAGTATTGCTGCAACAATTTCTTCGACTATCATTTGCCTTAAAATAAAATACCTTCTAATTGTTTATAGTTTCCGTTAGAAAACACGATTTACCATTAGTCTACAACGACCACCGTTAACACGAGTTTTTATACACTAAACATGTCTGAAAATTTCTAAGACATAAAACAGCTTACGCTAATTAGCATTAACGCCTACCTACACTATTCATTCTTAAAAATAAGAAAAACAGTGGGTTGAAAATTTTACTCTTCTTCCTTTTCATCTTTACTATGATAAACGTAAAGGAAGATTAACAGTATAGCAACTACTGTTGCACCCATCATGATATACTGTAATATTGTGAAATATGCATCTAACTCCATTGAAATCCTCCTATATTTACTCATTCTTACATATTTAAATATTTAAGGTGTAGCTTTTTTCCACTCATCCATAAGCATACCATAATCTCCATCATCATTGTCAATGAACTCAAACCAGCCTAAATTCTGCGCAATTTTCTGTGCAAAAAGGTGATAACACATGTGAATTTTTTTGTCTAAAACCCTGAAATAAAAGTCATCACAAGTACAATATTCTGCATCAGGCATAATCAAATAATCCCGCTCACGACCAACCACAATCCAAACAACCCGCATACTAGGCTTAAAAATGTATTTTTTAACTCTATTTTCTTTAAGTGCATCTAATGCTTTAGTAAATCGTCGCCCAAAGAGCTCATAGAGCTCATTAATATTTTCACCTGATAGTTTGCCTGCTGCTTTAGCTTGTTTGCAAATAGCATTTAACGTTTCTATCTCAGAGTTATCAGTCAACAGTTTACACTGCATTTATATGGAAAGATGAGGAATTTAGCTTTTTAGTTAGTTTATATCAATTGGTTCGCCTTTAGTGTTACATACCGGCTCAAGTTTCGGAATCACAATTTCTAAAACACCGTTTTTGTAAGTTGATTTCGCTTCTTTGGTGTGAATTTTAGCTGGCAGTTTAATTTCTTTGTAGTACCTATACTGTACGGTATCCACTGAAATTGTTAATGAATCCTCTGTTCCATACAGTTTAATGTCTGTTTTCTCAACCCCTGGCAGTTCAACAACAACCCGAATCTCGTTAGTGTTATCCACTATATCAACCAAAGGGTCTTGTTCTTCTTTAACTTCAAGAATTTTGTTACTTTTTTTAATATTTCCAAATTCTTGGATATCTGTTTTTCCATCAGATCCAATTTTTATGCTATAACCATGTACAAATGGCCCAAATTCTTTAGCCGTACCTCCATTTGGTAGTTTGCACTCTTTAATGTATTCTTTGGAGATTTTTTCCTGAAAATTATCAAACTCGTTTTCCACGATTTTTTCAATCTCATGGAGCATGTTCTCTATCTCACCAAAAAACGGCTTCTTTGATGATGCGCGACGTTTCTCAAATTCTTCTGGAAAATCATCATTACCTTCTGAAGCCAAAATTCTTTCTCCCTTTTTTAACCGTTAGATTTTTGGGTCCAATAAATTTTATGCATCAATTTAAGAGAAAAGATGTTTTAATTCAAGGTTTAACCAACCCGAGGATGGTTTCATGAATTTTGGTGTTACCTGATGCTATCATTTTTAGAGTCTGTTTAGGATCTAACTTTACATTGATTGTTTGATTATCTACACCAGTCACTATACCGCCTGATTCTTTAATTATTAAAAATCCTGCTGCAACATCAGTAGTGCGTAGTTTTCCTCGTATGTCTACAAATGCATCAGTTATTCCATTTGCGACATAGCACAATTCTAAAGCGTTAGCACCATAGTGCCTAATGTGTCTGGTTTGCTGGATTAAGTCTGTTATTTTATGGGTGATTTCTGCGCCTTTGTAAGTGTTAAGGTCCATTCCAATTACAGCTTTTTGAAGTGATGTTATTTGTGAGGTTTTAATTCTTTTACCGTCCCGGTATGCTCCTGTGCCTTCTTGTGCTATGTATGTAGTGTCGTGATATAAGTCGGTAACTAAAGCGGCATAGACTTCGGTAATAACTGGTTTTCTCGAAACGGCAATAGATGAAGCATAAAACGGTAATCCTCTTAATAGATTAGTTGTGCCATCAATTGGGTCAATTGTGATGAAGCATTCTTTTGGATTGTTACCGTACTCCTCAAAACCTGATTCTTCGCTGATTAACGAAAATGAAATCCCATGTTTTTGTAGCGTATCAACTATAGTTTTCTCTGCAGCCAAATCTACTGGCTTCATTGGATCTCCGCCTGCTCCCATTCCAAGATCGGGTTGTGGCTCATTTAACGTTTTTAGATGGGGTTTTATTGCTTTTCCAACGTTATCTTTACAATCTGTTAAAATTTTAATCCAGTCTTGTTGAGTACTCATATGTTTCTTCCTTATGAAAGTGTATTGTATCAACTTGATAAAAGCTTATCTTAAAAACTGGTGTTATAGTGATGAAAATAGAGTTAAACAGGTTGTATAGTGAAATTGGATGTATGTTGGGTGTGTGTTTTTGTTGGTTTGTTTTGGGCGTATAGCTTTGGGGCAATATTATTTTGGCCAGTTTTCTTTTGGATTTATGTCTTTAAGATAGTTTAGGTAGCACAAACGCTTAAGATTTAAATTACAAGCTTGTGTAAGGGTAGTGTTCGATGTTAGTTTGGGGATGTGTTGGGATTTGGTGTGGTGGTGTGGGTTGGTGGTGGGGTGTGTATGGTGGTATATTGTCGGTGTAGTGTTCGTGTTGTGGGAGTGTGAAGGTTGTGGAATTTGGTAGGTAGCTTAATGGGGTGTAACGATGTTTGTTGTTATGAAGAATGTTTGCGGAAAGTGTTTTAGTTTTTACTATAAATGTCCGTGTTTGTGTGTCTGGTGTAGA
>JAITMO010000186.1 GCA_031277345.1 Candidatus Bathycorpusculum soli | reverse complement strand
AAGTGACATTTACACTTTGGGCGTAACAGATATTGTTAGTTTACTTGCAATTTTAGCCTATCCAGAGGATATGCCTGATGAGTTGGCCGTTGGTATGCTCAATGGATTGGGAAATTTTTGTCGTGAAATGGGCATACCATTGGTGGGAGGCCATACAATTCGTAATCCTTGGCCAATCATCGGTGGCGCTGCAACGGGAATTGAATCTTTAGACAAACTTGTTTATACCCGAGGAGCTAAGCCGGGAGATTGTCTATTTTTAACTAAACCCTTAGGCATAGCTCCTGCCATGGCTGCATACCGTTTACAAAAAGAAGAAACAGAGGAAAGCAAAGAACTACTTGCAAATGTTCCAACTAATCTACTTGAAACCGCCATAACTCAAGCCATAACCACCATGACATCTTCCAATAAACCTGCAGCAGAAGTAATGCAAAAAATACCCATACACGCAGCAACAGACATAACAGGATTTGGCTTAAAAGGCCATCTCACAAACATGGCTATGTTAAGCCAAGTAGACATAGAAATTAACAACTTATATGTAATCCATGGCACACCCCTTTTAGCAGAACTCTTCGGCTATCCTCTACTAACAGGTGAAGCCAAAGAAACCGCCGGTGGCATACTAATGTCCATACCCAAAGAACACAAAGACGATCTACAAAGTGAGCTAGAAAAACAAAAAATATCCTACTGCGAAATAGGCCACGTTACAAAAGGAAACGGTAACGTAAACATAACTAAAAACCCAAAAATAACACAAACAAAAATCTAAACACACTTCTCTTCTCTACCAAATTACATCATCTCCACGACATTAAACAAACCATGTACAATATACACCTAAAAACATGCTCTATATGTAACTCATCACTGCAAGTATAACGGACTATAAATTTCGGAAAAAAACAAAACTATTTTTGCCGTTTACGCTTTTTATTACGTAATACAAAAACTATGCATAGCAAACAAACAATTATGCCGATGATTAATATGACCTGCAAAAGATAGGCTCGTAAAAACTGTTGAAAGATTACCGAGCTCCAATTCCCAGTTCCTATTTGTGTTGGTGTGTGGCGGTCGGTAGTTGTGCCGTCGCCTATTTGTCCGTTTGTGTTTCGTCCCCATGCGTATAGGCTGCCGTCTTTTTTCAAAGCAACTGTAAAAGCGTATCCGTTTGTGATTGTTGTCCAGTCTGTGTCTGTTCCTATTTGTGTTGGTGTGTGGCGGTCGGTAGTTGTGCCATCACCTAGTTGTCCATAGCTATTGTATCCCCAGGTGTATAGGCTGCCGTCTTTTTTCAAAGCCACCGAAAAAGCATGTCCGTTTGTGATTGTTGTCCAGTCTGTGTCTGTTCCTATTTGTGTTGGTGTGTGGCGGTCGGTAGTTGTGCCGTCGCCTATTTGTCCGTTTGTGTTTCGTCCCCATGCGTATAGGCTGCCGTCTTTTTTCAAAGCAACAACATGTTCATAGTCAGCTGAAATTTGGATAAATGAACTATCGTCAGTTTCTGAATAAAAATCAGTATCTTGCGCTATTACTATACTTGATAGTAGTATATTAGTAAACATGACAACGATTAACCATGCCATTACAGCTTTTGAACTTTTTTGACAGTTATTCATTGTAATTCACACTTTTCTCGCACGATAGTGCCATATTGAAGTAACCTTAATTGTAACAGACACATAAACTCGCGTCTTTCGTTTAACAACAAACATTATCATCCTGAGATGCTGCTTACTGTCACGAAATTTAGTCTGCATAATATAATTAATTAATATTCTATTAAAAGATATACTAATAGTCTACATATACGCGGCAGTACTAAATCAAGCAACCTTTAACAAAAGTCATAGCATTTGCTCTTTATAGTCAGAGAATGTTTTCTTTGTATTAACGTATGTTGACAGATATACAGCCGTAAAAATGTTGGTTTTTCTTGTTTGACATTATCTCTATAATAATCAAAACCGCAGATTCTATTGATTATGAAAAGTAAAAATGCTATTACTATGGTGGCATAATATTTGTTAGACATCATATGAAAACTGTAGATTTTAGCGTGGCTTCCCACACAATAAGTACTTTTGATGAAACTATATCCATGTGATAGTGCTGGTTGAGATGTTAGTTCATATGTTTTTCCTTTTTTATCATATTTAGCTCTTGTTTCTTTCTTGTACCACAACTGTTATAACATAGCCATGTTATTATGTTAACGTTAATAAATCGAGTAACTCTATCTGAGCAACTCATTTGATTAACTCATTAAAATAAAGCTTACAATATAATAACTAAAAAGGTGCATATTTATGGGAGCTTCCCAAACATTTACGATAAAGTATGTTATACACTCTAGATTTGAAATTGACGGTATCGTCGAAAAACCCGATGTAATAGGCGCAGTATTTGGTCAAACCGAAGGCCTTTTTGGATCTGAACTTGACCTACGCGAATTACAAAAAACCGGACGAATCGGCAGAATTGAAATTGACCTCTTCTCTAAAAACGACCGCACAACCGGCTCAATAACCATGCCCACAAGCCTAGACCGCGTATCCACCGCCCTTATCACCGCCAGCGTCGAAAGCATAAACCGCATCGGTCCATGTAGCGCCAAAGTAATTCTAGAAAAAATCGAAGACATACGCGAAGCAAGACGAAAAATCATAATCGACCGAGCCAAAGAAATCCTCCACCGATGGAACATTGAATCAATGCCCAGCGTTGATGAAGTCTACAAAGAAATCAGCGACACCATAAAAGTCGGCAAAGTTGAAAAATACGGTCCAGAAGACCTACCCGCAGGCCCAACACTTGAACACTCCCGCGAAATCATAATAGTTGAAGGGCGCGCAGACATCATAAATCTAATGCGATGCGGCCTAACAAACACCATAGCATTAGAAGGCGCAAAAATTCCAGACACCATAAAACGACTAACCAAAGAACGCGAATCAATCGCACTTTTAGACGGCGATAGAGGCGGAGACCTAATCCAAAAAGAACTACTCCAAGTAACCAACGTCAAATACATTGGACGAGCCCCCCGTGGTAAAGAAATCGAAGAATGCAACTGCAAAGAAATCACCGAAGCTATAGAAAACAAACTTTCCATAACCGAACTCCACAAACAACAAATCATCACAACACAACAACCACTTCAAGTACAACAACAAACCACACAACAACCAGTCCAAAGAAAACAACCAACACCACAAACAGCAACAACACGCACAACACCTAAAACACCAAAACCCCAAGTCCCAGAACAAATCAAAGAAACCGTCAAAACACTACAAGGCACCCTTGAAGCAGTATTGCTAAACGATAAACTCGAACAAATCGAACGTCTACCCGTAAGCCAACTAGCAGAAAAACTCCAACAAATAGAAAACGTAAACACTATCATATTTGATGGAATCATCACACAACGCATTGTTGACATCGCTAATAGCAAAACAATAAAACGCATATTCGCATCCAGACTTTCCGAAGCCGTCAAACCAACAACAACAGTTGAACTAATAACCTTCCAAGAAACCCTCCGCTAAACAATAACTTGTTTAGCATCTTCTCTTTTTATTAACTTTAATTTGGTAGTCTGTTAGTCTTTATTTAGATTGCTATTTGCGTATTTGCCCATTGCCCTTGATTATGTATTTTGTGGTTGTTAAATGCTGTATACTCATGGGGCCTCTTGCGTGTAGTTTTTGCGTACTGATTCCTATTTCAGCTCCTAAACCAAATTGGTTACCATCTGTGAATCGTGTGCTAGCATTCCAGTAGACAGCTGACGCGTCTATTTCTTGTAGGAAACGTGTAGCTTTTGTAACGTCGTGGGTTATTATGGCTTCACTGTGTTTTGTGCCATATTTGTTTATATGTGTAATAGCTTCTTTGAGATTTTCAACAACTTTTATTCCAATTCTTAAATCAAGATACTCTGTATACCAGTCTTGCTCTGTTGCCACTTTTATGCTTGGCATAATTTGACAGGTCTTTTGATCTCCTCTAACTTCCACACCATTTTTCTGTAATTCTGCAACTATTTTAGGTATGTAACTCTTAGCTATTTTATCATGAACTAACAGTTTTTCAGCTGAGTTACAAACTCCAGGACGTTGAATTTTGGCGTTTATTATTAACGGTGTTGCCATTTCCAAGTCCGCGTCTTCCTCTATGTAAATATGACAGTTACCTGTACCGGTTTCGATAACTGGAATTTTCGCTTTTTCAATAACCGTTTTAATTAAATCTGCCCCACCTCTAGGGATTAAAACATCAACGTACTCACGCATACTCATTAATTTTTCAACATCTTTACGATCAGTAGACACTACTACCTGAATCGCGTCAACGGGCACATCTGTTCCTAATAAGGCTGCTCGTAAAACTTCCTCTATAGCCAAATTAGACGCTAAAGCATCTGAACCGCCACGTAAAATAACTGCATTTCCTGCCTTTATACAAATACCTGCTGCATCCGCAGTAACATTAGGACGTGACTCATAAATAACTCCTACCACTCCTAAGGGAACACAAACTTGATCTATAACTAAACCATTAGCATGAGTATAGCTAGATAAAATAGTGCCTATAGGATCTGCTAAAACTATAATTTCTCTAAGCTCTTTGGCCATGTTCTGAACTTTTTTATGATCCAACATCAATCTGTCTAAAAGCGAAGTCTTTAACTTTTTACCTTTGGCCACCTCAACATCCCGCTTATTAGCGGCAAGAATCAACTCAACATTAGCCTCTAACGCATTTGCCATCTGATCTAACGCTATATTTTTCTGTTCAGCAGAAAGCTCCGCCATATGAACTGAAGCAACTTTCGCTTTCTGACAAATCTCTTCAATCATCACTTTGATCCACCGCTGTTGTTACCATAAAATGAATATTTCTATGATTAATAACCTCTTTAGATTTATCGGCTCCTAACCGCTCTAAAACCTCTGCAGTCTGCAACCCCCTTACCTGATCAAGTTGTCCACTATTAAAATTTGGAGTACCCCGCGCAAACTCTTCACCCTCCTCATTCTTCAAATTAACAACATCTCCAACATCAAACACACCATCAACTCTAGTTACCCCTACAGCAAGCAGGCTTGAACCCTGTAAAATCGCTTCTCTCGCACCCGTATTAACTTGAATTGAACCTTTAACCGCAGCTCCATACGCAATCCACCGTTTCACAGCAGACATACGACACTGAGGCATAAAATAAGTACCAACATCTTTACCTGCTAAAATATCCATTATAACATTTTCTTTCCTACTATTTGAAATAACAACAGGAATTCCACAAGAAGTAGCAATCTCAGCTGCCTTAATTTTACTCTGGATTCCTCCTCTGCCACGTTTACTTTTACCTTTAAGCGAATTTTTCAACTCAACACTAATCTTATCAACAACCTTTATGAGCTCCGCACTACTTTCTGAAGGATCCAAAGTATATAATCCCTCAACATCAGAAAGAATAATTACTAAATCCGCACCAATAGCACCTGCAACCAGCACCGAGAGCATATCATTATCACTAAAATTCACTTTATATCCACCATTACGCTTAAGCTCAGCAACACTAGTCACATCATTCTCATTAATAATGGGCACTACACCATTTCTAAGCAGCAACCCCAACACATTACAAATATGCACATACGACTCCCTATTAGAAAGATCCTCAGCCGTAAGCAAAACCTGTGCAACCTTTAAACCAAAATCCGCAAAAAACCTACGATACTTTGCCATTAACACGCTCTGACCAGTAGCAGCTGCAACCTGCTGAAAAACAACATCATTAGACTTTAGAGTAATCCCAAGCTCTGCAACACCAGCTGCAACAGCCCCTGATGTCACAAAAACAACCCTATCACCCTGCTTTAAGACATGTGCTATTTGACAAACAAGACTCTGCATTTCTCGCTCATCCAATACACCCTCATTTGTGGTTATCCCACTTGTGCCAACTTTAACAACTACCAATCTTGAAGGCATAACACTCACTTCAAATTTAAACTATTATAAAGAAATCGTTGCCTTACTTAAAAATACGCTCAACGAAAAAAACAACCCCTCAACAAACTAACTATTAAACTATGTAACTCACGCAAAACATCGACAACAATTAAATATCTTACTAAAACCAGTTTAAACAATTAACTGTTTTTTTATGCCATTATAAAGAAAAATATATAAGTCTTTAGCGTGTGGGGTTGAGGCTGGCTAATTTATATGATTGTGCCGTTACAAATACTGTCATTAACTAATATGGAATTAACTCAACTTGCATTTTTACTTGCGCCAATTGCAGGAGTCATTGCAATACTTGCATCTTTATTTCTTATGCTAAAAATTGGTAAAATGGATCCTGGGTCGCCTAAAGCCCAAGAAGTAGCACAAGCAATACGCGTTGGTGCTTATGCTTTTCTAAAAAGACAATATAAAACCATCTCAATTATTACAATTATAATTTTTGTGTTAATTGCACTAGTTCCCTCACTTGGTCTGGGAACTGCCATGGCTTTCTTAATTGGTGCCGTGGCATCTTTAGCTGCTGGTTACATTGCCATGGATAACGCTACAAAAGCTAATGTTCGTTCAGTAGCTGCTGCTAAAGTTAGTGCTGACAAAGCCTTAAAAACTGCGTTTTATGGTGGAGCAACAATGGGTTTTGCTGTTGTGGGTCTTTCTCTTTTAGGTGTAACGGTACTTTTTCTAATATATGGCGGTTATGGCGCAATCTTTGATCCAACTGCCATAAACCCTGCTGATTTGGGTCTAAAGGCTGCAACAGGTATTGTGGGTATGGGTTTTGGGGCATCTTTGATTGCATTGTTTGCCCAACTGGGTGGTGGTATATTTACTAAAGCAGCTGACATTGGTGCTGATATTGTTGGTAAAGTTGAAGCGGGTATACCTGAGGATGACCCGAGAAATCCTGCATGTATTGCTGATAATGTTGGAGATAATGTTGGCGATTCTGCAGGTCGAGGGGCTGACCTTTTTGAATCTGCTGTTGGTGAAAATATTGGCGGTATGGTTATCGGTGGAATTCTTAGTGCAGCAACGGGTAATTTGTTGTTTTTGATTTTTCCTTTAATTATTCGAGCTTTAGGTATATTTGCAACTTTGGTTGGTATGCCCTTTGTAAAGCTTAGGCCTTCTGAAATGAAAAATCCAATGAAAGCCCTTCGTAAGGGTGTAACTGCAACTACTATTGTCTGTGGTATACTGTTTTTTATTGTTTCTTTTATCTTTTTTAATGTTGGTTGGTATTACATATTTGGTAGTTTAATGACTGGTTTAGTTGCCAGTGTCTTGATTGATTACATTACTGATTACTATACCGGACGTGATCGAACACCTGTTAAAAAAATTGCTCAAGCAAGTAAAACAGGCAGTGCAACAAACATTATTACAGGTATAGCTGTAGGTTTAGAAACAACTGCGCTTCCTATAATCACTCTTGTTATTGCTTTAATCACCTCATACGTGTTTGGGCAACAATTTGCTATATTAAATGGCATTTCCATGTTTGAAGGTGGTATTTATGGTACAACTTTAGCAACTATGGGTATGCTTGCCGTAATGGGTATAGTTTTAGCTCTTGATGGATTTGGACCAATTGCAGATAATGCAGCTGGTATTGCTGAAATGGCCGGTGAACGTGGCTCTGCAGAAACCATGGAAGCCCTTGACGCTGTAGGTAACACCACAAAAGCTCTGACGAAAGGATTCGCCCTTGGCTCAGCATTACTAGCAGCCCTTTTACTATTTCACACCTACATACAAGACGTAGCTATACAAACAGGACAAGTAATAACAATTGACATATCTAATCCTGTAGTGCTTATTGCAGGATTCATAGGCGCTATGTTACCTTTTCTGTTTGCTGCTCAAGCTGTTGATGCCGTTGGTAAAGCGGCAACAAAAATGGTTGCTGAAGTAAGACGACAATTCAAAGAAATACCCGGTATCATAGAAGGTACAGCAAAGCCTGAATATGACAAAGCCGTAGACATTAGCACTAAAGCTGCACTCTCAGGAATGGTTCTCCCCGGAGTCATAGTCGTAATTGTACCTATAATCATTGGCATCTTACTAGGCCCAGTTGCAGTCGGCGCACTCGTTATCGGATGCACCTTTACCGCTGTCCCACTAGCCTTATTTATGAACACTGGCGGTGGCGCTTGGGATAATGCAAAGAAACACATTGAAGCAGGTAATCTTGGAGGCAAAAACAGCCCTGCACACCAATCCGCCGTTGTCGGTGACACAGTAGGTGACCCACTAAAAGATACAGCAGGACCAAGTCTACATGTACTCATAAAACTATTAAGCACGCTATCAATAGTATTTATTCCGCTGTTTCTAAACCTACTAGGTTTAATCTAACAAACAAGCCTCTTATTACACCCGTTTTTTGGTTTCTCTTATTTTCTAAACTATTTGACGATTAAAAATACGCGATTTGCGCCACATTATATTTCTACCCCTTCTTATTCTTATATTAAAAGTTGATCTTGCTTGAAGATTGTGGAAAAAAACCTGCATCAGGGCTTTGTTAAAGTCGTGCCTGACCTGCCTGATGATCTTTGGCACCTATACAACATTGTCTATACTGGTGATGAGGTTTATGCCTACACCTCAAGAGCAATAAAAAATGACTCTGAAAACTCACGCCCAAAAAGTGCTGAACGCGTTTCTGCTTTTATGGGTGTAACAGTTGAATACGTTGGTTGGGATAAATTTTTGGGCAAACTTCGTGTTCACGGTTTAATTTGTCATGCACCAGATATAATTCCTACAGGTGCACATCACACAATTGCTATAGGGCTAAATCAACAATTTACAATAGTTAAAAAACAATGGCCAAAACATCTTCTTGATAGATTAACTAAGGCAAGTGAAAACGAAAAACCCCTTATAATACTCTCTGTAGACGATGAAGGCTTTGCTATCGCAGAAACCAAACAGTACGGTGTAGAAATAAAAGTCGAAGAACGTATACGTTTGCCTGGAAAACATGAAGCAGATAAACGCGTTGAAGGTACCAAAGCATATTTCCGTAAAACCCTAAATACTCTAACCCAGATCTGGACCCAAAATCACAACCCCATTATAATAATCGGTGCCGGGTTTGTTAAAAATGATTTTGCACGTTACCTTGCTGAAGAAGCTAAAGATCTAAACAAGTATGTAGCTGACATAAAAAGCGTCAATAATGGCGGGGCTGCTGGCATACACGAGGCGCTCCGTTCAGGTGTACTGCTAAAAGCTACTAATCAATTGCGTGTAGTAGAAGAAACCGACATTATAGAAGAGGTAATGAAACGGCTCGGTAAAGGCGAGGGCACTGTAACCTATGGTTTAACAGGTGTAGAAGAAGCTGTTCAAATGGGTGCTGTTGAAAAACTAGTAGTCGCCGATACATCACTACGAGACGCTGAAGAAGATCAACGCTTAAAGCTTGAAACCATAATGCGCGATGTTGAAAAACAAAACGCAAAAGTAACCGTGATAAGCACCGAACACGAAGCGGGTTTTAAACTCTTATCCATAGGTGGTATAGTTGCCCTACTTAGATTTGCTATTCATTACACGCCACAGAAACAGTAATTTTTTTTAGTTCTTTTTGCTCTATTTACTTGTTTAATCTATTAAAGGCTGTACTAATAGTTGGAATTATATTTGCCCAAGTATAATGTGTACTATACAATTAGTTGATAGTTATGGATGTTGACCCAAACGAGTTAGAGTATGCTTTACGTGGTAAAGTTTGGAAGGTTTATTGGTTTTTACTTAAGAAGGGTGAGCCTGTGGGTGTGCGTGAGGTTCAACGTGCTTTGCGTTTTAGTAGTCCAAGTGTTGCTAATCATCATCTTGAACAATTGTGTGCTCTTGGTTTAGTTACTAAACAAGAAATTGGTGGTCAATACGCTTTAGCAGGGGAAGTTAAAATTGGGGTGCTTAGGCATTATAGCATGTTGAACTTACATTGATAGTGTTTTTATTAGTGGAGCATTTAAAATTGGTTTATTTTTTCAATATTTCATTTTAATTTTGTTTTTAGCTCATACAAGAAACTATCAATGTATATTAACTTGCTATATTTGTTCAATTATAAGCTTCAAGCATGTGTAGTGTTTTGTACTCTGCGCTGTTTTAGCTTTTATAGCAAAATTCTGTGTTTTAATTCATCTGTTAAATAGAAAATTAAAAAAACGTTGCAAATCAAATATGTCTTAAAAAGAGATACTAGACTTGTTTGCCTTCTTAGTGCAGGCATCGCTACAATACTTCTTTTTAGCGTCAAACGTCATAAACTTTTTATTACAAACTGGACACTTTTTATCCAACCAATTCACCTCACAACACATAACTATACCTGGTTTAACCATAAAAGTTTTTCCAAACCACCCGTTTGGTTGTATGTTTTGTTTTTTTTAAAACTATAAATGAAATGGTGAGCCACCTAACATTTTTTATCTAGAAAGTCGCATTTTGAGAAACATATATATCATGTGTTTTTGTAGCTCCTTTAAAGTACGTTGTTGGTCTTGAGAGTCTATGATGATTAATGTGAATGTTAAGTCTAAGCTTAGTTTGCGTCGTTTTTATGGTAAACAGAGTTTGTCTGTTGCTTCTTTATTGTTTATGGTAGTAGTGTTGGTTTCTTCTTGTTTGGTTTCTGTGTTTAATGCTGGTGTCTTTCCTTTTGTTTCTGGTGCTACTTCTATAGTTAGTGATGAGGCTGGTCTTCGGTCTGCTGTTGGGGCTGCTGTGGGTGTTGGGAGTTCTGTTGTGATTACTTTAGGGGCCAATATTGTTCTTACAGAACCGCTTTGTATTCCTGCCGATGCAAATGTTACCTTGACAAGTGATGGTAGTGGTGGTCATTTTAATTTAGTTGGTGCGGCTGATGAGAGCACTCTTGTTGTTGAGAATGGTGGGGTTTTGCATCTTGCTGGTATTAGTGTTACCCATGCAAATGGTGTTAATGGTGTTGGAGTTATTGTTTTTTCTAAGGGTAGTCTTGTTTTACTTGGTGGTGAGATTCTTAATAATACAGGTGGGTGTGGGGTAGTTAATTATGGCACTTTTACTATGTTGGATGGTATGATTTTTAACAATACGGTCGTAGCTGATGGTGTTGGAGGTGGTGTGCTTAATTGGGGGGTTTTTCGTTTAGAAGGTGGAGTGATTTCTGATAATTCGGAGTGTGGTGTGTTTAATGCTGGTAATTTTACTATGTTGGGTGGTAAAATCGCTGGTAATCTTGGTAGTGGTGTAGCTATCGAGTATAGTGGTAATTTTAGTATGTCTGGTGGAGCAATTTATCAAAATGAAGCTTATGCTGGTGGTGGAGTGTTTATTAGCAGTTCTTATGGTGCTGGCAACTTTACTATGTCGGATGGTATGATTTTTAACAACACTGCTACTACAGGTGGTGGAGTGTATATAAGTGGCAGTTCTTGCAAAATAACGGGCGGTACAATCGCTAATAACACCGCTAGTTCTGGCGGTGGTATACATATTAATGGTGGTACTTTAGAGGTATCAAATAGTATGATTTCTAACAATACAGCTGAATATGATGGTGGTGGCGTTTACAATTATTATGGTACTTTTACTATGTTCAATGGAGAGGTCTTTAACAATACCGCTATAAATGGCGGTGGCATCTTTAGTTATGAGGGCAGATTTGATCTAAGAGGTGGAAAAATCTCTAGCAACACTGCAATCGGAAACGGCGGTGGCGTTGGCGTTCCTAATCTTAATGGCCTTTACTATGTTTATGTTTCTAGTGGCGTAGTATTTGCAAATAACAGTGCATCAAAATCGTATAACCGAAGCTCCACACACGATGAATTATACAATTCCCGAATAAGTAGTGGCATTACTTGGACCTCGCCTTTTACTCAAGGTTACAATAACTATGACATAAGCTACATCTTCAGCTCATCAGATGATTCTAACGGCACAAATAATAATAGTCCATCACCTAGCAAAACACCTGATTCAGGTTCATCTACTCCCAAGCCCTCTGCCAGCTCACCTATCGATGATGACGGTGATTCTGATCTTTGGCGTATTGCAATTGTCTTAGCTCTATTTATTGGTCTTTCTTTGGCAGTATTGTTCTATTATCTTCCAAAAAAAGTAAATAAGCAACAACAGCAACGACAAGTAACTGAAGACTGGATAGACTCTACAACAAGGAGGAGTTTAAATGGATAAAAAACGTGCAATGGTGTGGGCAAGTAGCCTTATGGGTGGTGGAGCAGCATTAATTGTAGGGACCATTATTAATGTTAGTATGTTTGTTCTTTTGATTGATTTGAGTGTGTTATGGGACGTATGGGCATTAATTGTAATTCTTGAACTAATAGGAATTTTCATGATTATTGCAGGCACAAGGATTCTTAAAAGACATGCCATTCATATTTTTTAACCTTACTTCCAGTTTTTGCGGTAGTTTTACCCTCCATTATACAGACATTAATAAAAACGTATCCCCTACCCCTAATAGGTAATACATGAATCAAAATTGAGCCTTAAATTATGATTCACTTTTTTCATTATAATTTATTTGTAATTTACGAATTTTTTGTCAATTGCTATTTCGGAAAAAGAATTGTATAATGATATTATTAAATAGGTTACGTTTACTCAAAAATATTATATGTTATTTTGTCAATAAATGTCAAATGTGCTTTCTGATTTTTAGTAATCTTGCTTGGTGGGGTGTGTAAGCTGAGTTTAAAGTTATCAATCAATTACTCTGGGCTTGTCTTTTTGTTTGGTGGTGGTTGTTGTTTGCGGAGGGGCTTGGCGTAGAAATCGCGGTTTTAGGGCGTTTCGGGGCAGTTGCCGAGCATTTCAGCATATCGCGCTTTTAGGCGCGTAGTGCCCCGCAGCAAACATTTGGCAGTCATTTAAGGCGATAATTCTATGTGATTGTTTGCTGTGTTTTGCAATGGTTGAGGATTCTTGTGTAGAATCTCGCCTTTCTTTTTCTATTATATCACATCTTGGCAAGATCCACTGTAACTTTTATTATACCATATCATAGGCACTATCTAAAATTAAGTGACTAATGCTTGTTTTAAATCCTATTTATTTTCAGAGTTTAATTTTTAACAAGTGTGGGGTGTGGGTGTTGCCGGGAAAATATGAAAACCCGCAACATATGATAGGGGTGGTTATGGTGTGATAAAATGTCCCACCCACGCGTAAAATATTGGTGTTTGTTGTTTATTAACGCTCGTGTCCTTTAGTGTGTTCGGGTGATTTTGATAGGTCGTGCAGCTCTTTTGTTTTGGTTTGTTCGTGCTTGTGTGATAGGCTTTTTGCTTGTTGTTCTGGTAGGGTTTTTAGTATTTGATAGAAGCGTTCGTCTGTGATGGTGTCTAGTTCTCGTGTGATTTGTTGTCGTAATAGTATATCGCGGGTGGATTCGTAGGGTGGGTTTGTTTCTTTAAATAATTCGTTGTTTTGTTCGTTATTTTGGTGGTGTTGGGTTGTTATTTTTAGGGTTTGGCATTTTGTTTTAATGTGTTGTTGTTTTGTGTTGATTTGTTGTAGTTGGGTTTTGTTTTGGGTTAGTTGGTGTGTTTTTTCGCGGAGTAGTTTTTGTGTGCGTTGTATTTCGGTGTGGGCTTGGCTGGGTTCGATGTTGAATTTTCTCTTAAAATTGGTGTGTGTGGTTTCGAGGGCTTGTTTTGCTTTGTGGATCTGCGTGTCCCAGTATCGCTTTTTCTCTAGTTCCCATAAACGCGATTTTTGGCGTTCTTGTTGTGCGTGTTCTAGTTGGTGTTGTTTTATGTGGATGTTTTTAGTGTATTCTTCTAAAATTTCGGTGCGGTACTCTAGTGGCGGTATGTCTTGATTAAGCTTTAGGCAATCAATTTTTAGTTGATTTTCCGCCTTTGCAAGGGTGAAAAACTCGTTTCTTAGTTCGCTCATGTGTTGTGTTGCTTCTTTGGTTTCGCGTGATTCGCGTTTTGCCTGCATTTTCCCCAGTATTTTAGCTGCTTTTTCAGCTTTGAGATATTCCTCTAACTCTCTTGATTTCTGCACCGTTTCGGGAACAGCACGATAAACAACATTATTTTCAAACGGCTCGGTTTTAATCGGCGCGAATTGTTTATCACTATTAATATTGGTCGTGTTTTTCCTTATTTCTTGCGTATGCTGCTTTTTTCTCTCCTCACGCTCCTTATTGCGCCTTTGGATTTCGCGGTTATAGTCCCCTTTTTCGGTACGCACGCCCTTTTTCTCCAACGCCCAAGCTTTATGACCCATATGAATTTGAGGCTCTTTATCAATACCCTGATCCTTATAGGAACGGTGGTCAATACGCACATCAAGCCCTTTGCGCTCAAACGCACGGTTATTCACATCCGCCCAACTCTTACGCCACTCAGCCAACTTTCTCCGATCATTCCACACCCGATTCTTATTACCAAAACCTTTAGGCGTAACACTCCGAGTTGTCGGCATAATATGACCATGAGGATTTTCCCTATTGGTATGATGTATGGCAAAATCGGCAATCATGCCCTTGTCAACAAAATTAATCTTAACAAATTCATGTAAAAGCTCAATCTGCTCTCCCAAACTAAGCTCAATCGGCAAGGCAACGTTAATTTCACGTGCAAGCTGCGCGTCTTGACGCTTTTCCGCCTTTTCAACCGCGTTCCAAAGGGTTTCGCGGTCTTTAAATTCTACGGGCGCGCCTTTAGGCAGCATTATTTCACTGTGTTTTACGCCGTGTCGTTTTGTGAAATCATAAACAATTTCGCCGTCGGAGTTTTTCGCCTGAACGGTATGCCGATGCGCTCAAAGAGTTGAAGCGGAGTTTTTCCCCTGCTCTATAGGCTGATGCGCCGAGGGCAGAGCGTCCTGAACCGCGACTTATTATCTGTACGTTTAGGTGGAAAATCGCCACTACAAACGCGCCCCGCTGCAACAATGCCTATACGGCACGTTATGCAGAATAGCTTGTCTTTATGTGCAATTTCGGAGAAATTGTATAAGTGCGCCCTTCTTGTTTTCCGCCTTTTCCTTTTTGTTTTTTGAGCTTGCTTTGTTTGACTTTGTTTTTTTCGTTTTTGGTTGACTTTAGTTTTGTTTTTGGTTTGAGTCTTGGTTTTTTGGGGATTGCAGGGCTTTTCCTTTTCCGCTTCCGCCGATTTCAAAACGAGTGCAGAAAACCCCACACTAACAATAATACGCCCCATAGACGCAAAAAATTCACTAACGTCCGCCCTTAACCCGTCCCAAAAACAGACAAGCCCCGCCCCACCCCAACAACCACAACTAAACCATCAACACCAACACCCCCAACACCATCAGCAGAAATTTTCACAAAAAAGAAGTGCGCCAACCTTGCTACACTCCTATAAAAATTTCAATTTTCAAGCTCTGATAAAGCTTAAAACGCCTTATGCCATACCCTTTATTCGGAATGCTCCTCTTTTGGTGATTTAGTGTGGGCATATGTGAAGGGCATTTTGCGTAAGCTTAAGGCTCGAGCAGAAGAAGCACTACTTGATGCAGCAGTTTTGGCGCTTGACTGCATAACACCTGAAATTATTGCTGGCTGGTTTCAACATTGCAATTACACACAATCCATACAGTTAACAAAAAGTTGAACTACCATATGAACCTTCTTATTTTTTTGTTTTAAATCTGTTTCTTCGCAATCTTTTTTATGTATCATGTTTTTATTTTTTGTTGGGATTTGTGAACCGCTGATTTATGAATTAAAAGCAGAATATTTCCAAGAAATGTACCAAAGTACCATTGATATAGTTAACGTTCTGTGTTGTTTTTTCGCTTAATTTATATACTGGTGTTTTAACTATGCATGTGCATTAAAGAGGAATATCTTAAATATGGGTTCTAAGTCTCCAAGAGGCGAATTCGCCGCAAGGCAATTAGCAAAAAAACGGAAAAACTTCCGTTGGCACGATCGATACTTTAATCGACGCATGCTTATGCTAGACGAGAAAGTTGATCCAATGCAGGGTGCACCACAATCACGAGGCATTGTTCTAGAAAAAGTAGGTGTTGAGTCCAAACAGCCAAACAGCGCCGTTAGAAAATGTGTTCGAACGCAACTTATCAAAAACGGCAGGACAATCACTGCTTTCTTACCCGGTGACGGCGCGCTTAACGTTGTCGATGAACACGATGAAGTAGTAGTTGAGGGTATTGGTGGTACCAGAGGTGGTGCTATGGGAGACATTCCTGGTGTACGCTGGAAAGTAGTTATGGTAAATGGCGTATCACTAAATGAACTAGTTTACGGGCGAAAACAAAAACCATCAAGGTAATAACTATGAGTACACAAACAATTGCAATCCAATCCCAAGAAATCAAACTTTTCCAAAAATGGTCATTTAAAGAAATTACAGTATCTGATATTGGATTGCAACGATAC
>JAITMO010000155.1 GCA_031277345.1 Candidatus Bathycorpusculum soli | reverse complement strand
TTTTTCTTTAAGTCCTTCCCAGCCACTTGTTTGGTAACGGTTCCACCAGTAATAGAACATTTTTCGACTAATCTTTACTTGAACACAAATCGACCTAACCGATTGACCTTCAAGCTTTCGGTTAATTATCCACTTTTTTAGCTTTTCAACATCGTGATCCAACAAACTCCAACTCTATAGCTATATAGAAAGTGTAACCCATTTATTGGATAGAACAGTTTTAATATTGCTAGAAAAATTTATATTGCTAATGCCGTTCTGTTGTTCGCATTAAGAGGTTTATTTGATTTGTCAGCATTATCCACACAAACTGGTGGCGTACCAATACTTGTATTAAAAGAAGGTGCTAATCGTTCTCACGGAAGAGACGTCCAGCATAACAATATTACTGCAGCTAAAATTGTTGCTGAAAGCATAAAAAGCGCTTTTGGCCCAAAAGGTCTGGATAAACTACTAGTTGACAATTTTGGCGATATAACCGTCACAAGTGATGGACGCACAATTCTTGATGAAATGGATATACAGCATCCCGCAGCAAAAATGCTTGTAGAAGTTGCCAAAACCCAAGACAATGAAGTTGGTGATGGAACTACTTCAGCTGTTCTTATTGCTGGTGCCCTATTAGATCGTGCTGAAGAACTTATTAACAAAAACATTCACCCCTCCGTTATAATTGATGGTTATCAAAAAGCCGCCGCAAAAGCTCTCGAAACGCTTGAAAAAATTGCTTTACCGTTCGACCTCTCAAAATCGAACGAATTCTTAAAAAAAACTGCTATGACCTCCTTGTCAAGCAAACTTGTCGCGGATTACAAAGAATGTCTGAGTGAGATAGTTATACAAGCAATGCTTGAAGTTATGATCAAACATTCAGATGGTACATATAGAGTCGATATTGACGATGTCAAAGTGGAAAAGAAAACTGGAGAATCTCTTAGTGACACCAAACTTGTTAACGGTATAGTCGTCGACAAAGAAATAGTTCACTCTGGCATGCCTAAACATGTCAAAAACGCAAAAATAGCACTCATTGATGCTTCTTTGGAAAACGATAAACCTGAATTTGATTCAAAACTTAACATAGAAAATCCTGCGCACATGTCTGCTTTTCTCCAACAAGAAGAAGACATGCTTCGTGATATGGTTGAAAAAATTGTTGCCACCGGCGCAAACGTTGTCATCTGTCAAAAAGGAATAGATGACATGGCTCAACATTTTCTTGCTAAAAAAGATGTAATCGCCATTAGACGTGCTAAAAAATCTGATATGGAAAAACTTGCACGCGCTGTAGGTGGAAAAATAGTTTCTGACTTTAATGACATATCTTCTAAAAATTTAGGTTTTGCAGCGTTAGTTGAAGAGCGCAAAATTGGTGACGATAAAATGACTTTTATCGAAGGCTGTAAAAATCCTAAAGCCGTTACTATTTTGATCCGTGGTGGAACTGAACGATTAAACAATGAGGCCGAACGTTCCATTCATGACGCTCTATGTGCTATACGTGACCTTATTCAAGATCCAAAAGTGGTTGCCGGTGGAGGTTCTTCTGAAATGGAATTATCTACGGTACTAAAAAAATATGCCCAAACTATTCAGGGAAGAGAACAACTTGCTATATTGGCTTTCGCCGACGCCCTAGAATCTATTGCAGTAACATTATCCGAGAATGCTGGTTTAGACCCAATTAACATGCTGTCTGAATTGAGATGTAGGCATGAGAACCATGAAACATGGGCTGGTATAGATGCTGATAGTGGTAAAGTCAAAGACATGACCAAAGTAGGTGTATATGAACCAGTAGCAGTTAAACGCCAAATTATCAAATCAACATGTGAAGCCGCTTCTTTGATACTAAAAATTGATGATGTTATAGCCTCAGGTAAAAGCAAAATGCCCTCGGCTTCCCCAGGAGGAATGTCTGGTGGAATGGGTGGCATGGGCGGATACCCTGGTGCTGGAGAGTATTAAAATGATTGCCAATAAAGTAATTGTAGGACCACCAAAAGTAACCCGTTTTGAAAAAGCTCGAATTGTTGGAGCAAGAGCATTACAAATTAGTATGGGCGCACCAATACTTATCGATGCAGATGAAACAGTTTCTAGCCCTATTGACATTGCCCTAAAAGAGATGGATGCAGCAATCCTGCCAATTACCATCAGACGAACATTACCTAACCGAACCTTCCAAGATATACCCCTCAAATGGTTATTATAACCGCTAATTTATTCTCCTTTATTTTCTTTTTGAATAATTTTTCCACTACCCTGTTTAACAACGATCTCTCCCTCGTCCATAACTAACACGCCATTTACAAAAGTTTTAACAGGTTTACCAATTACTTTCCAATTATTATAAAGTGAAAATTTACTTTTAGATTTAAATTTCGAAACCGAAATAGTCCATTGTTTCTTATGATCCACAATTGTTAAATCTGCATCTCTACTTTGCTCAATTTTACCCTTGCTAGATAAATTATAAATTTCTGCCGGCTTTTCTGCAAGCAACTCAACAAGACGCCGAAACGTTAACCCTCCTTTCCTAACAAGAGTTAACATCAAGGGTAATGTGGTCTCTAACCCTGGAACCCCCGCTTTAACTTCCCAAATATTATCTGCAGATTTTTCTTCAACAGAATGTGGTGCATGATCTGAACCAATAGCATCAATATCCCCTTGATTTACCCCCATTAGCAGAGTCTCTTGATGAACTTTATCCCGTAAAGGCGGCAACATAATTGCAGTCATACCGTAACGCAAGGCATCAGCAGATGTTAGCATTAAATGATTAGGCGTAACCTCACAAGTAATCCTCTTACACGTCCTCTTTATCTCTTTAATTCTTTCTAAACCCTGTTGACTTGTAATATGACAAAAATGCACACTCACATTTGAGCCATCAATAACTCTTAACACTCGATTTATCGCCTGTGACTCCACCTGCTCATTATGAACTAAACTAAAATCCTTAATGCTCCCTTGCTTTACTTGTTTAATTTTTTGTTCATTAAGCAAAATTTGATCTTTATCTTCCGCATGAACAGCAACAACCACACCAACTTTATCTGCAACCCTAAACCCCTCTCTTAACGCTTGATCATCACTAACATCTAACCCGCCAATTTGGTTACCCATAAACAGTTTAAGTCCAATTGCCCCCGCACAACAAATTTTTGGTAAATCCGCTAAATTTTCAGGAAATTCTGAATACAAACCCACATTAACAACTGACCGCTTCTTAGCTATTTCAAAACGGTTTTTTAGGGTTTTAACACTATTAGTTACCGGTTGGTTATTTGGCATATCTAATACAGTAGCAAATCCTCCTGCTGCTGCCGCTGAAGTCCCTGAAAAAAAATCTTCTTTGTACGCTTTTTCTTCATCTCTTAAATGTACATGTTCATCTATTAAACCAGGTAAAACTATCATACCTTGCATGTTCATTTTTTGGTCAGCGTTAGGCATTTGTGGTTGTCTGCCAATTTTAATGAATTTTCCTTCTTCAATGGCTATGCTACATTCGAGAATTTCGCCTTTAATGTATGCTTTAGTATTGTTTAAAACCAAATCAGCAATCAAATAAACCACATGTATAATGGAATATGATAGTTACAAATTAAAAAAGTGTTGTGCCCTAATTGGGCTTTAAATGTTATTTTTTTGTTTTTTATTCTTCTTGTTCGAGTTCTATACGGCATTCATCGCAGAGATTTTGACCATCGCATAGTTTGAGGTTTTCAGAGTATGCTTCACATTGATCACAATAACCTATTGGGTTTTCTCCCAGTTCTGCTGTTGTTATTGTTGCGTTTTCAATACGTGTGTGTTCTTGCATTATTTCTAAGAGTTCTGGCATGACGCTAAGTAAATCTTTGTTTGAGACTATGCCAGTTAAATTACCTTTACAGAAGACCGCTAATCGCCTTATGTTTGAACGGTTCATTCTTCTTGCTGCGTCACTTACGCTATCTTCGGGGTCGATGGTTATAAGCGGTGTGGTCATAATTTCTTTTGCTTTAATCTCGTCTGGTTTTTTGTTTTTTGCAATAACTCTAACGACAAGATCCCTCTCGGTGATGATTCCTACGGATTTTCCTTCTTTATCGGTGATGACTACTGCTCCCAGTTTCCCTTTTTCCATGGTGATTGCAATTTTGTTTGTTGTTTCATTTTCATCTACCGTAACTACTGGACTACTCATTACATCTTTGACTAGTATTTTCGGTCTTAATCCCAATTCTGACATTGTACATTCACTTTATAGCTGAGATTTCTTATGTTCAAAGTATTAAAAGTGCGATTTAAGAGTTGTCTACATAATGGGTGCAAAAATTATTGTTGGTTTTCTGCAAGTTTTATATCATGCTTTATCTTTTTATTGTTGTTTGAGGTTAATTTTAATGTTGAGAACGAATCGTGAATGGCTTGTTAAGCTTTCTGTTATGGGTGAAGTAGCTAGTCCAACTGTAAGAAATGTTTATACTGTTTCTGCTACGGGGGTTCCTTATATTTTGCCTAGTGTGGGTGGGATAGTTTATAATTTGCGTGTTGGTGATTTTGCGTGTGGTTGGGAAGCGGATCATGTGGAGCCTTGTGTTAGTACTGTTAATAAAGAAAATGATGTACGTTTAGGTGGTGCGGCAAATATGGCATATAATGTTTTTTCATGTGTTGGTAATCAGGCGATTGTTGTTAGTGGCGATGCTAAAGGTGAAGTAGGTACTGTAACGGGTAAACATGGAGGAGTAGAACACGTGTTAGTTGATTTTAAGCCTAATGTTCTTGATAGGCTTTTGATTGGTGATAAAATTTTGGTTAAGGCTTTTGGTACTGGTTTAAAATTGCTTGATTTTCATGATATAAAACTATCAAATATGGACCCTCTTTTGTTAGATGCTATCGATCCTAAGGTTGTTGATGGTGGCGAGGGGCTTGAGGTTTCTGTTACACATTTTATTCCTGCTAATATTATGGGTTCTGGTTTAGGTGCTAATCAGGTTAGTAGTGGTGATTATGATATTCAAATGTTTGATGCTTCAGTCGTTTCACAGTTTGGGCTTGAGGATTTGCGACTTGGTGATCTTGTCGCTATATTGGATGCGGATCACTCTTATGGTAGGATTTATCGGAAGGGTGCGGTTTCTATCGGTGTGATAGTTCATGCTAATTGTGTTACTGCTGGGCATGGTCCTGGTGTGACTTCTTTGTTGACTTCTCCAAATGGTAAAATTATTCCCAAAATAAATCAAAAAGCAAACCTTGCTTCTCTGTTAAAATTACGGGCAGATATATAAGATAGTTAACTCAATATTTGGATTAAAAGTGTAAGAGGTTAAAATAATGCCAGTTAAACGAAAAAGTCGAGGAAGAGCAAAAGGTAGCAAAGGAAGTAGCAGTCTTGTTCAATGCGTAAATTGTGGAGCTATGGTGCCGCGTGACAAAGCAAAACGGTCGACGCGTAGAGTGTCTTTTGTTGAGCCACAATTAGCAAAAGAGCTTAGACAAAAAGGAACATTCTTAGCCTCTTGGGTTGATACTAAATATTACTGTATTTCATGTGCGGTACACCGTGGCATTGTTAAAGTAAGAGCTGAAAATGAGCGCCACTCAAAAGGTTTTAGAAGACGATAAACTTGTTTTTTCTTAATTAAATACTCTTTTTATTTTTTAATGCTTTAAACACATAATATACTCTTTGTATTACAGTAATATGTGTAATTACTGATAGAATTATTAAACCATAATCTAAGATTGGTAGATAAAATACTGCTCCAATAGTAAAAACTCCTAAAATCAACATACGCTCTGCACGCTCTGCAAATCCCACAGACTCCATTTTTATACCCATACTCTCTGCTCGCGCGCGTGTATAACTCACAAGAACCGAACCTGACAATGCCACAAGCCCAAACGTAAGATTCCACTGATTGCTAATGATTATCCCCGCATAAATTGCCACATCCGCATATCTGTCCAATACAGAATCAAAAAACCCTCCAAAAGCAGATGTTTGATTAAATGTTCGAGCCACTATGCCATCCATGGTGTCACAGAAACCTGACATCAACATAAACACCACCGCCAAAACCAGACATAGAACTGAATACGTTGGTGCTATAGCATATGCAACCGCTGACGCTAAAGACAGAATGAAACCCACTACACTTATTTTATTTGGCGTAAACCCTAATTTGTATGCAATGTTTGCCTCTGTGCTCAACATTTCTTGGATTCTTTTTTTGAGTTTAGTTAACACTTTTTTTGCCCTTCGAGTCTACTGCTAATGTTATTGCCAATACTATTTGACTGTAATAAAGCCTTCTAAATGCCACTGATGGCCCATATTTTAACATAGATGCTGATTTTTTTGGTAGTTATTTTCAGTGAACTTATAAGGAAGTTTACAAATTAGTATTACGGTATCGTTCTGTTACGCATCAGAGCGTAGGCAGTAGCGTTACACAAAGCAACAAAAGGAGTAAAATAATATATGACTGAAAATGCAGATGTAATCTTCGTCGGAAATAAACCTCCAATGAGCTATGTATTAGCCATTATAACTAGCCTCTCTTCTGGCAATATAAAAGACATCACTTTGAAAGCACGAGGTCAAGCAATCACTACAGCTGTTGACGTAGCTGAAATTGCAAGAAACCGTTTTGTTAAAGACCTTAAAGTGAGCAAAATTGCCATAGGCACTGCAGAGATGCCACCACGTGAGGGTGAGAGCAAGTCCAGAATGGTTTCCACGATGGAGATCACCTTAAGCAAAAAAGCATAAGGTATAAAAATCGTTAAAGCCAAAAAATAACAACTTCTTTTATTTTTTAGTAATAATATCAAAAACAACTTCTAATCAATTTATTTTTTGTATGCTGTAGATGCGATGTGGATGTTAAAATTAACGGCTGCGCAAAAGATTTTTTTGTATTTACTTTTATTGACTGATGAGAAGTACAGTCAAATATTTGGGAGGAGACTTTTTTTTGTTCTGAGGAATATTGTTTAAAAAATATGTGTGTTGTATCTGTAGAAGTTGTTGTAGTCTTCTTAAAGATGATAAGTAAATCCAAAGGAAATCAGTTAACAGCAAATAAGTGTTGTGGGTTTGTTGTTTTGTAATCTAAATTCTGTTGGTTTTTTGCACATACGGATTGTATGTGTAAATGATGAATCTATAGGGTTAGTTTTTTGTGTATGTGTCATTTTTTACACATATATCGAGGATTAACATATAAAACCGCTTTTTTTACCATGAGAAATGTATGTGCACAAACCTAATAAGATTTTAGGTTGTAAGTAGAGTGTGTTGGTTAATGGCTTTTTGGGGTTTGTGAATTTGGGTGAGTTGTTTGGTATGGTGAATTTTGGGGTGGAGGGTTTGTTGTGGTGGTGGCGTGTTTTGGGTTGGCATGTTTATCCTGATGCTAAATGGTTGTGTGTGGTTAGTGATGGGGGTGGTTGTGGGGGTGT
>JAITMO010000121.1 GCA_031277345.1 Candidatus Bathycorpusculum soli | reverse complement strand
TAACTGCAACATACGTGTATGTTTACTAGCTATAAAGTTATCTGTTGTCAAACACGTTTCTGGTTTTAGAAAGATTTATTAGCCGTATTTTTATCTGTTTACTCAGTAAATGATAAAATCATTTATTCTAAAAACCACGTAATTAATTTTCATGCGTTTGTCGTGCCACTCAAGCTTCGTATTTATAAACATTATTTCGAATTTAATTTCGTGCGTTTGACGTGGACAATACCGCTATGGACTCAAAAGTTCAAGCCATGCTCTACAATTACGATGCGGGGTTGCATCGAGAGAAACTATAGTTTTAGTAGCTGTTTTCTTGTTATTTTTTTGTTTAAGAAGTATATGTCTGTGATTTCTGTGTTGTAGAATTGTGCTTTGTGTTTATCGCATATTTGAATCATAATTTTGTTTTTTTAATCATAACTTTTGTTGTACCATAGGTGTTAGATATTTTGTGGTGTTTTTATTTTTTGAGATCATCTTGTGTCGATTGAAGAAACATTACATATAACGTAATTATGGATAATTGTCTTGTTGAAATTTGTGCCTAAAATCCAAAAGAAAACAAAAAAAAACAGCACCAAAACATCAACTTTTAACGTAAACAACACAAGTTACGGTAATAAGCAAACAACAATCAACAAACCCACTCTTTCTTTTATCCCACGAAACTTAACAGTTTAGCCACACGCAAAATCAAGTATGGACTTTATCCACGATTGGTAACAAGAATAGTTATCCCACAACAAGTTAACAAACACGTTTTGATAATGTTTATTTGTGTATTTAATATTTTTGTTGATTGATGTTGCTGTTATTGGTTTGGAGGTATGTTGTTTAATATGTTGTGTGCGAGAAGCAGGTTATCGGCTTTTCAGGTGGCAACTGCCGGGGTTTTTACTGCCCTTGTTATTGTTGTTACTCTAGCTTTTAGAGTTCCTATTCCTATGACATCTGGCGGATATTTTAATTTGGGTGAAACAGTCATTTTTTCTGCTGCACTGCTTTTTGGACCATTTGTTGGGTTGATTGCAGGATCTGGTGCAGCTATAGTAGATGTAATGGTGTCTCCAGGTTATGCACCTGTAACGTTTGTTTTAAAAACTGTGGAAGGATTTATTGTTGGATATTTATTAAAAAAAGTTAAGAAGAAAGTTAAAAGTTTAACCTTGTGTGCAACGATTGTGATTCTGATTGGAGGATCTGTAATGGTTGCAGGATACTTTGTATATGAAATGTTTATGTTTGATTATGCGTACGCGTTAACGGGGGTACCGTTTAATATAATTCAAATGTTAGCTGGGTTAATTGTTGCGGTTCCTACTATGCATGCTGTGCTACGCGTTTTTCCACAGTTGGAGAGTTATATTTGAGGTGTGTATGATGAGGTTACCACTCGGTAAAGTGCCTTCGGATGTTTTACGTGATACGGTTTTTAAGAATTTAGGCGCGTTTCGTGAGGAGGTTGTTTTGGGTTCGGCTATTGGATGTGATGGCGCAGTACTTGAGGTGGGAAATAAGTCAGTTATTGTATCTATGGATCCTATTACAGGGGCGTTGGAGCGTTTGGGTTTTGAGGCGGTTGTGGTGAATGCTAATGATGTTGCAACGTTTGGTGTTTTGCCGTTGTTTCTTTTTTCGTGTATTTTGTTGCCGGAGGGGGCAGATAGTAAAATGGTTGAGTCCATTAGTGTTCAAATTGGTGCGGCAGCTAAAGAGTTGGGGATTGCTATTGTGGGAGGACACTGTGAGACTACTTCGAAGGTGTGTAGTCCTGTGGTAGTGTGTTGTGTAGTTGGTTTAGCTGATAAAGGAGAATATGTTACGGCAGCAAGTGCGAGAGCGGGTGATTTGTTGATCCTCACTAAAAGTGCTGGGATTGAAGGTACGGCCATTTTAGCTACTGACCAAGAAGCACAATTGTCAAAAGTATTGAGTCCAGAAATGTTACAGTCAGCCAAGGATTTTTATAGTCAACTCTGTGTGGTAAAAGATGCGCTAACAGCATTCAAAGTGGGCGGAGTACATGCTATGCATGACCCTACAGAGGGAGGAATTTTTAACGGTATTCACGAAATGGCTGATGCTGCAAAGTTGGGTGTAGAAATATTTGAAGAAGATATCGTTGTAAAACCTGAGACTAAAAAAATTTGTGACCATTTTGAAATTGACCCCTTACAACTCATAAGTTCCGGAGCCCTACTTATTGCCATAGAACCAAATACAGCTTCAAAAATCATTGAGACCTTAAAGCATGAGAATATTTACGCATCAATTATAGGGAAATTTAACAGCACCCCAGGAAAACGTTTTCTTAAAACAAAAACAAAAAAGAAGATCAACCTTCCAAGACCCGTAACCGACCATCTCTGGAAGGCCCTATCACAAAAATAGTCTCCAATGCTAAAGTTACAATAACAACAACAAACAATATTATTTTCGGTTTGCAAAAAATTGGTACACTGCATAAACAGTGTATAAGCCGTAGGGGAGGATTAGTTTTGAAACTAAATGGGGGTTGCCTAGCCGTAAAGATTCCGTGACCAAATTTAAACTACCTTTAAATGTCCACACATAATCAGGTCTAAAATGGATACAAAATGCATTATAACAAACAACAGACCTGTAACCTTTTTTAGCTATATAATTTTTTATATAAGCATCCTCAAACACATGTAACTCCTGAGGAATTTGGATATCTTTAACTAAAGAAGAACGAATTAAAGTATCATGAGTACCCCCACGAACCTGAAAAATTTTATGAGTAACCGCCAAAAACAATTTCATCAGCCACAAATTTTTCAATGTAGACCACACTTCAATACCCCAAACAGCACCAACCTGCGAATCAACATCAACAGAACGCAAAATTTTCTTAAACCAATCACGACATAAAACAACATCACTATCTAGAAACATAAACCACTCAGTTTGCACAGCCAATATACCCTTTTGACGAGCAGAAGCGCGAGTACCACTATCAAAAATCACCTCCACATTACGATACCTCAGATTATAACGCTCCACAATCGCAAGAGTACCATCTGTTGAATAACCATCAATAACAATCAAACGATGAACAGGAACATTACGGTAAAGCGAATCCAAACATTTAGCCAACACACGCTCGCTATTTTTTGTCAATAAAACAACATCTACTGAATCCACCATCAACATAATGCAATAACCACTTCTACCTCAATGTATACAACACACCAAACCTATAAGGATTAACTGAATAAAAAAAGGAGAGTGTTCACGTATAGATAATTGGTGTCGATTTTTTGGTTTTATTAGTTTTTATCTAATGTTTTAGAAGTATACTTTTGTAGTTTACCATACTTTTTGACATTACAGTTGAACCTATGACAAACATCACAACATACTTACCTAAAGGTGAACACTCTCAAAAAAAGTTCACTAAAACACTAAAAACAAAAAACAGCAACAGAATAACTTTGATAAGAGTTTTATAACCCAAACACGTAGAATACCAGCATTAAAGTTAAGCAGGGGGTATCCGCATAGAATGGGAATAAAAAAAGTAACAGCTATAGCAGCTCGTTCACTTGTTCACGGTAAACCACATCACGCACAATGGCTCATCACAAAAAAATGCAACTACAAATGTATAGGTTGTAATATATGGGAAGAACAAGAAAAACAAGAGATTTCAACAGAAGAAATCAAACGCGGCATGGACATCCTCAAAGAGGCAGGTATAGTTGAACTTGTTCTATCAGGCGGTGAGCCATTGCTAAGAGAAGACATAGGAGAAATAATTAATTACGCAGCTAAACGTTTTGTAACAACAGTCTATGACAACGGCAGCACAGCAACAAAAAAAATTGAACTTTTAAGAAACGCCGATTTTGTAGCTATATCCATAGACAGTTTAAATGAAAAAAAACATGATTCTATAAAAAACGTTTCTGGCGCATGGAAAAAAGCTATGGAAGCAGTTGAGACACTTCAAAAAGAGGGCATAGCAGTAAGTATCAGCTTAACAATTTCTCAAATAAACCTATATGAAATAGTAGACATCACCAACTATTTCACACAAAGAGACATTCCTGTTTTGTACTGCCTTTACTCATACGATAAAACAGAAAACCATAAACAATTATTCCGCATTGGTAAACACAACGATAAATGTGTGATAACAGATAAAGAGGCAATGGTTAAACTCTGCAACACCTTAACAGAAATGAAAAAAACCAACAAAAAAATTCTAATAACAAACAAACTTCTAAAAGCTTTAAAAACCCTCTATACTGAAAATAAAAGAACATGGAACTGCAAAGCGCTCAAAAGTTTTCTAGTTATAGACCACTTAGGAAGAGTAGCAGGATGCCACAATCACCCCTTTGCAGGATCAATCTTTGATCTATCTAAAAACTGGAAAAGCAAAAAATTTAACGACCTACGAGAACAAT
>JAITMO010000090.1 GCA_031277345.1 Candidatus Bathycorpusculum soli | reverse complement strand
CCTTTACAGAATTAGGCAATTACACATTACAGGCTAAATTTGAAAACGTTACCTATCGGAACAAGAATTACAAGGCAAGTGAAAGCGAAAATGTTACTTTAACGATACAGGAAGAAGGGAAGCCTTCATATCCAGGTCATAATCCTCCAAGTGAGTACTGGACAAGACCAGTTGATTCTCAATTACGTGAGTGGTATGGTATTATGGGTAGTTGGTTGCAAAAACCGCAAAACTTGCATGCTCCTCACAATGATGCACCAAAAAGTGCACACATCTTGTGGTCTATGCCAAATGGTGACACACTAGGTGGTTTAGCTGGTGGAGACAATGGTATGAGTAGCTTCCAAGCTGGCGATGCTTATGAAGGCAAATTCGTAAACTCTGTTATTCTTGCAGGCATCCTATACTACAATAAAGGCTACAACTCTAATAGTGGTGTTGCACCTTATACCGAAGAAAATCCAATGCAAACACTCGTCGCAGTTAACATGCGTACAGGAAAGGTGTTGTGGGAAAAATCATACACAACTCTTAGCAACGGCAGAATTAACCAGGGTCAAATACTCAACTTCTTCTCTGAGAATAACCGTGGTTCTCACGCATACCTTTGGATAGGTAGCTCAGGTACTATGTATGCACTCAGCCCAACAACCGGTGAGCACGTATACACTATGACTAATGTTCCATCTGGAACTATCTACTTTGGTCCAAATGGTGAAATGCTAAAATACACAGTTGTTAATATTGGAACTACTGCAGATCCAAACTATCAAGTACGTCAATGGAACTCTACACACGTTGTAAACTATGGTCAATTTAGCAGCACACAGGATTCTTGGGCAAACAACGTTCACACTCGAAGCACCTCAGGAGGAGCACGATCATTTGATGCAGCACGAACTGGCTATGACCTTAACATGACAATAGGCGCAAATAATCCTGGAACTCTACAAGTTGCATTCCCTGGTGATCGTCTTATCTACGCAACATCATGGGCTACTGCTGCAAACCTAGCTACTGACCACTCAGTTGTTGATGGCGCAAGCATATTCTTAACAGGAATTGGTCTTGATTTAGACAACCAAGGTCAGACACTATTCAGAAGAGAATTTAAAGCACCTTCAGACTGGGTAGGTTTAGAGAGTTTTGGCTCTAGACCAGGAATTCAACCCGCCAATACTATGGCCCAATCAGTCTGGTCAGCTTTCAGCAGTGATCCATATGTGGGTATTTTCTGGGTAAAAGAACTCAGAGTTCACTATGCATTTAGCTTAGAGAGTGGCAGACTATTGTACACGACAGAACCACAAATATATGCAGATGCTTGGAGTGACACAGTTGGACTTTCATATGGTCCAGAGAAACTTATTGTAAATGGTAAACTCTATGCTGCAGGTGTTGGTGGTATCGTATATTGCTATGACGCTGCTAATGGCACAAAGCTTTGGGACTATCCTGTAACCGACAAATACATGGAATCATACCACGGTGAAAACTGGTGGACAGTACCACTATTTATCTCTGATGGAATGCTCTATGTAGGTCACATGGTACACTCTGGTCAAATACCCCTATCAAGAGGTGCACCATTCTTAGCACTTGATGCAGAAACTGGTGACCTTGTTTGGGAAATTGATGGAGCCTTCCGTCAAACTCGTTGGGGTGGACGTGCAATACTCGGCGACAGTATCATCGCAACATATGATGTCTATGATCAACAAATCTATGCAATCGGCAAAGGCCCAGCAGCAACAACAATTTCAGCACCTAACGTTGCAGTTACAGCAGGCACAAAAGCAGTCATTAGCGGAACAGTAATGGATGTTTCACCAGGTACAGAGCAAGATGAAATTGAATTACGATTCTCTAATGGTGTTCCAGCAGTCTCTGATGAAAGCATGAGTGAATGGATGCTACACGTCTACAAGCAATTCCCCGCTCCAATGGATGTAAAAGGCATTGAAGTATCAATTGGTGCTTATGATCCAGACGGCGATTGGATTGAGTTAGGCAAAGCAACAACTGATGTCACAGGCAGATACTCATTTACTTGGACGCCAAGTAAGGCAGGCGAGTATATGATCTATGCAGTCTCAGCTGATACAGCATCATACTATAGCGACTATGCAACAACAACAATAGCAGTATCTGACGCACCAGTTGAAAAAACGACTCCAGCATATGAGTGGTACATCATCGGTATGGGCATTGCAATCATTGCAGTTGTTCTAATCGTTGGTCTATTACTTCTTCTCAAAAAGAAGTAAACAACCACTAAAACAAAAAAAAAACAAACCCTTTTTTCTTTTTTTGTAAACTTAAACCATTGTAAACTATTATTAGCAGTTATCAAGTTTGTCATTAATGTATACTTGACATTTTTTGTATGCAACATCATCTCCATTGGTCTACAGCCCTCTAACTCTACCTTTAAAAATCTTTCAAAAACGCTTTAGCTTCAACCACAAAAGGTTAACAAAATTCAAATTCAAAAAATACAAAAAAATACATAGACAAAAAATCAAACTTTGCCCATTCAAAAACAGAATCCAGCATCTTTACTTTTATGAGATAGATGAACAAATGTTTCATATATACCCAAAACTCAAAAGATTGTCGTCTAAATCAGGTCTCTTCTGACAATCTCATAATTAAACACTAAAAACATATACCGCCATGTAATATTTAGTCAATGTTGTGTAGAAACTTTAGACGTTTTAGAAGGAAAATAGTTTAATAGCAGTATGAAGGCATTTATACAATATCACGTATGTGGGCCGGTCGTCTAGCCTGGTTAGGACATCTGCTTGACGTGCAGAAGGTCGCCGGTCCGAATCCGGTTCGGCCCACCACCATTTTCAATAAAACAATTATTTAGGCTGGTGTATTGTTTCCTATGCTTTTACTTATTACTGTTTTATGTAGTTAGTTTGAGTCGCCAATTGATTATTAGGGATATGATAAATATGGTGATTCCTACAAAAACTACCATTGGGCCTGGGAAAGGTACGTTTAAACGAACAAAGTTCCATAATATAATTCCAACAGTTGCTGAAATGATACCAAAGATTGCACTTAGTAGAGCATAGCGTTTCATGCGTACGTTGAGGTTTTTGGCCGCTATGGCAGGAACAATCACGAGAAACCCGACAAGCAGAGTACCAACGATTTGAATGCCTATAGCTACTACTAATGAGACTAAGAAAAGGTAGAGCAAATTAGTTTTTGCAACATTTATCCCCTTAGCTACTGCAAGGTCTTCCGATATCATAACTAGAACCAATTTATTGTAAACAAGTTTAGTTAATACAATTGCTATAACACAAACCACAGCTGCTATTCCTGTATTTAGCAAAGTAACTTGTGATATGTCTCCAAAAAGTGCTTCTTCAAGAGCCTCCAATTCATTACCATACAAAAGAATACCCAGCGCCAAAGCTAACGTAAACATGGTGCCAACAAGAGCTTCAAAAGAAATCTTTGTTGACCGTTGAATATGCCAAATAATTATTGCAGACACAAAAAGAAAACCAAACGCGCCAATATACGGATTAAAATGAAAAGTCATACCCAACGCCAAACCCGGCAACGCAACATGCGACAGAGCATCTCCAACCAACGCCATTTTTTCTAAAACCATCAACGACCCCAAATAACCAGCCGCAGCCCCTACAAAAACCGCAAGAAACAAACTATAAAAAAATGTAACATCAAACACTAAATAACACCTTTCACTGTTTCAACACACACAGGCTCACCATGAATTTGCCGCTGAACTTCAGGCTTTACAATATCTGCCGAAGGCCCATAAAAAGTAACAACTCTATCTAAAGCCAACAAATCATCAGAATACTCCTGAACAATATGAATATTATGAGTAATAAGCAAAATAGTAATTTTCTGACTCTTTTTAATATCATTAAGCAATAAATAAATAGGCTCCTCACTATCCATATCAACCCCAGTCGTCGGCTCATCCAACAAAAGCACATCAGGCTTTCCACTTAACGCCCAAGCAATCAAAACACGCCGCAACTGCCCACCAGACAAAACACCCAACCGCTTATCCAAAACACCCGCCTTATCCAACCGAACCATAGATAACACATTTAAAACACTATCATTATCCCCATCAACAGCCATAGAGAGAAACTCACGCACAGTCAAAGGCATATCTAAAACCGTCACATACTGCGGAACATAACCAATCTTAATATTCCCTTCCCACTTAACCAACCCCGAATGTGGCACAAGACCCAACAAAGTTCGAAAAAGCACTGATTTACCCGCACCATTAGGCCCTAAAATTGCCAAAGTTGTACCACGCTTCACACTAAAACTGATGTGATCAAGTAAAACCTGCTTTTGCAGCTTTACACAAAGATCCAACACCCTTAACACGTAACCATTATTATCATCAGCCATCAGTTTACAACCAAAATAAAACATATTTCAGTAATACATAAATTTAATTGTAAAAAAAACCTAAATTGACTCCTCTTTAACTCTACAATTCTATTCGTTTCATCTATTAACGCAAATTGGGCAAAAAGATAAATATAGTCTTTAAACATAAATACTAATGAATAATTGTTCAGAAATAAAATTGAGGTTTTTATGGTATGGCACAAGAAGCTTATTCGCAACAGGTTCCAAAAAAGAAATTTAATGTAAGAGCTATTACGCTTGTAATTGTATGTACTGTTTTAGTGGTAGCATTACTTGTTGTAGTGTTTTATCCGTTTGGTTCTGGTAACAGTCTATCTGGCCGTTACGTGGCTGAAGTAGATTCTGAGTTTTACTTAGAATTTACTAGCGGAAATAAGGTTACACTACATGATAAAATGGCTGGTCTTGGATATTCTCTCTCAGGTAATTATACAATAGTAGACCAGACCATACTGTTTACATATCAACATAGCGGTTCAAGCACTACACAAGGATATGCAGAACAAGGAACACTTAGTGCAAATAAAAAAGAAATTATTCTTGACGGAAACTTGAAGCTTGTAAAAAAATAAACTATACTTTTTACAAACTTTCTATTTTACTTTATCAATAACACTTTTTGTTTATTTTTTCCTTTCTGCTATTATTGCTCTACATTTGTCTGCATATTGACAGTATGAAAGACAGGCAGCGTTTTCATCGGGACGTTTCCATTCCGCTCCACAGCTATCGCAAGTCGTTTTATCTTCGTCGCTCCATATTTCCAGTTCAGCACCACAAACATGACAGTTAGCATATGATGGCTTTGGCTGTAAAAAATCCCGTAGACCTGGACACGTTTCAGGATTTTTAAGATTATCTCTTGAATTATCGCCACTATTTACGCTCAACACTTTCACCTCCAATTTTTACTTCAAGCTCTTGTGTTGGCACCTTTTTGCCAGATTCTTCTACTGCCTTGTTTACTGCCCATTTTAATCCAGTGCAACATGGCACCTCCATATAAATTATCATAATACTTAAAATATTATTATGCTTCAAAATTTCTAACAGTTTACTAGCATATGCTTTGGCATCGTTAAATTTAGGGCACCCTATAATTACCTGTTTTCCTACAGATAAACTGTGAAAGTTTTTAAGAACCACAGGTACACAATCAGCAACAAACAAAAGTTCAGCATTCTCAAAAAAGGGTGCTTTAACTGACACAAGATCTATTTTTATAGGCCATTGAGATTTACGCAATGCCGTCAATGATATATTGGGAATCGTTTGTGTGCTTACAGTTTGCATATTTATGTGTTTATGAACTTCTTCTTGGTTGAAAGCTTCAGCCTCACGTTCAACTATAGAAATTGCACCCATAGGACAATGACCTAAACAAGCACCTAACCCATCACAATAAATATCCTTAACAATCTTTGCTTTACCATCAACAATCTGCAACGCCTGCTCTGCACAACTAGGTATACACTGCCCACACCCATTACACAAAACCTCATCTATTTCCACAATTTTTCTTTTCATACATTCCTCTCCACTAACATTTTAACCTGTAAGTTTCAAAGTAGGGTCTGTCCGTCATAAGCTCGTCATCTTTTCCAATCAGACTGGGACGGCGACATCATTCCCCAACAATAATAAAGTACACAGTTAAATAAAGTGGTCGGTAAAAACCAAAAAAGCAACGTGTCATTGATCTTCAAAAAACGATATGTAAGTTAAAACAATTGGTTTTAATAGTTTTTTAACTCAACTACAGCCTCTCTAAGCAAACTACTACAATATACACCAAATAAAGCATGTCAACAACTATCAAATTTTAGTATTTTTATGGCTTTTTAATTATTATTTTTTTCCATAAAATTTATTAACTATATTAAAACACTAAATTAATTATGTATGTTTTGCAAAATATTAGAAGAAATCTGCTGAATGATTTTTCTTATCTTTGGAGACAAACTTTTTCCAACGTTAACCCCTAAATATGACACCTTTATACATTAAATGGGTAAATGAAAAAATTATTTTTGCTGTTTTGTACTCTTAAAAAAAGACGCTTCATGCAAATGGGTAAAAAGGAGTCGATGTAATCAAAGAATGACTTGATTGGAAAGAACTATAAAAAACTCTAAAGATCAGTCAACTTGTGTTTTTTGATGAGGTCAGTATTGATTTGGTTATGGCTTGTCTTTATGGTTGGGGTGATAAACGTGGTGGGGTGGAGGATTGTGTTTTTGTTGCATGTTTTGATTGTGTTTTTGTTTTTGTTATGGTGTGTTTATTGGGGGTGAATGTTTCTGTGGTGTTTAGGGGTGTTTTGAGTGGGTGTTTTTTGTTTTGTGTGTAGGGTGTGTTTTGGTTTCTGTTTTGGATGTTGGGGTGTGGTGTTGTTTGATGATTTGTCTTTTCGTAAGGTGGGATGTGTTTTGGATTCTGTTTTTTGGTAGTGTTAGACATTGGTTGTGAGGGAGAAACTGTTGATAAGAAAACTATTTGTTTCTCAAAACCCCTTCAAATGCCCAAAACAGTGGTTGG
>JAITMO010000082.1 GCA_031277345.1 Candidatus Bathycorpusculum soli | reverse complement strand
ATTCCAAGTTTTACGTTGCGCATGTTATTAACATAAAATGTTCTTTTCTAATTTTAAGTTGATATTGTTAATTTAAATTAAGCTGTATTCTATTTTAGTGACTGCTATGTATAGAATTGGGCTTTCAGATATTTTTGCTTGTAAATTGGATAGTGAAGCGTATAGTTTTTTACCTCAATATCTAAGTATGGTTGAGTGGTGGATGGCTCATGGGCGAGCCTCTGCGCAAAAATTTAGTAATTTTACTTCGTTTAGGAATCAGTTTTATAGTGAGTGGAAGGTGGATTGGAGGGGTTATAATAGTCAGCATGCGCAGACGAGTTGTTTGTTTGCTCTTCGAGCGTTAAATTCGGAGGTAAAAAGTAAGGAGGCACTGACGAATCGGTTTGCTATTATAAGTCCTGTATCTGTGAAGATTGAGGGTAAAAAGTTTATTTTTGTAACTAGAAACGCTAAAAAAGCCCACGTAGAACTAGTGCCTAAGTCTGTTGCGCAGGGTGTGCTTTTGGATCAAGTGCAAAATATGTATTGGAAGATTGGGCAGGTATTTTTAACTCCAAAATGGTGCAACATACCTTTCACAAGAGACCTAGACCTGACCAAAGAAAACGACCCCACACTAATAGAATATCTAAAATACAACCTTTAAACGATTGACTAAATGGCTGATGTGGGTGTTTGTGGTTTTAATTTTTGGCGACGTATTGGATTGTGAAAAACTATGGGTTTATGTGCGATTGATAGGTTAATTTATAGTAATGGTTGGTTTGGTTATTTTCTTGTGTGCATTTTGGTTGGGTGGGTTAATGTTTAAAAGCCATAGATTAAGTATACTTAATGGAGATGTTGTGTAAATGAGCAACAACATAACTACTAAACAGGAAAACAAAATAGCTGTCGAATCACAATTTAAAATTTGGTCTGACAGCAGAGACTGGTGCCAACAATGCCACAAAGAAAAAGTCATACAGTTTAATGAGCAAACAAAAACCACCCATTGCCCACAGTGCGGACACACTGAAACATACAAAGATGATGTTTGGAGGGTTATGCAGGCTCAACGCTACGTTTCCTACCAATATATGCCTGGCAAATACTTTTTTAGCCACCTATCAAAAGAAGAGATCTTTCAAAAATATCTCCGCGAACTAAACCACAACGACTGGACCTCATGGCTCATCCATGACTATGTACTTGCCAAAATGAGAAACGACAAAGCAGTTCAGGACAAACTCTTAGAAACCGCCAAGCAAATCATTGAAAAAATGAGCTACGATCCTAAACCTTGGAACACCTTATTTGAAAAAATGAATGACCCCGACCCTGAAATGTTTCACCAAGTGCCCCAAATTATCTATGAATTTGTCGAGAAAAAACTCCACGAAATGGTTTCTAAAGAAGACTTTTTTGACACCATAGAGGGCTACATAGTAAATCTAACAAACATATATTGCTACAGTCGATGGAAAAACGACCGCGCTGCTTGCTGGATAATTAATGAGATCATAAAACTCTGCGATACCCCTGATAGTGAATCAATAGACTTTTACACAGAATATTTTGGATGCGATCCACTATTAACGAACTTTAAAGATGACCTTGTTGCAGGAAAAAAATGTGAAATTAGCATAAAAGATTCCTATATTCAATGGGAACTTAACCTTGCGAATGTGTATTTACAACAATCAAGTGCCCTTGTAGCTGTTCAATCTGCATATGAAGCATTGAGCGCGAAACTTGGAATTCATGCTATATGGCCTCCGACAAAAATATTGCCCTTTGACATTTCAACTGTTAAAAAAGTCAGCGAAATAGTCAACGACCCAGAACTCTTCCGACTCTACGACCTAGCAACTGATCTGAATTCAATTGATGCGCCAAAAGCCTGCTTTTACGCGAAAAATTTTATTGAAAAAGTCAAAAAAATGCTGCCCGACATAATACCCATTGAGCAGGAATTAGCAAAGCAAACAGCCTACATAGCTTAACCCATTTTTTATTGCTATTGTTGTTCTTTGTAGTGCATTTTTTGCATTTCGCACAAATCAATGGGTTTGCTTTTTGGCGGTTTAGCTGAAACATACTTAGAAGGTGTACTTGTAGTCGAGTTGTTTGTGTCTATGGGGTTGTTTGGGTTATTTTTGTATAGTTTTTCCATTGAGGGTATCTCGTTTTGTTTTATGTTTAAGGTGTTGGCGAGCCATGCGCTGGTGTTTTGTGATTCCATGTCCTTTACAGCTTTAATTGTGAATTTTTCATCACTCATTAAACTGGCAAATTGTTTCTTTCCGTTTCCCATGGTATAATGAGCTATGTTGGATGCTAAGGTTGGGTTTCGTTTAACTACTACATCTCGAACTTTTGCCATAGCACAACCATAGGATGCCTGTTCTTTTTGTGTCATTTTTACCCCTGAAGCTTGAGCAAAGCTCTGTCCCAAAATATCTGGTGGTGCTTTGCGGAATTTTTTCGCTGCTATATGATTGATTTTTTGTGGGTTTTCTGGTGTGCCTAGTTGTTTTACTGCTGTGAAGATTTTGGCGTTTGCAATGGCTCCTTTTTGGGTGACGGTGCCGGTGTTAAAGGTGTCTATGGCGAATCTTGGGGAATTGTCGAGGGCTTCGAGATTGGGGATGTGTATGCCTTTTTGGATGTTGGTAACATTTTCACGGTTTGTTCCCGCTTCGTCACGGGCATTTTGATAGAAAGCCTCTCGTCCCTCTTTGGGTAGGTTGCCTTGGTTTTGCGCACGCTGCCAATTGCTAAACGCCACCTCAGAGGGTAGAGACTGTAAATGGCGTTTAATTTCAAATCCCGCCACTCTTGAATCCTTAAGGTTCTGTGCTATCTCGGGATAATTGCCTGCAACATAGCTGCTGTACACTTCTTCAGGAGATTTTTTGTTAAGGTCGTTCATGAAGTGTTCACTTGCTTCAGAGGTAGCGGTTGGGAGAATGTCGCCTGTAGAGTTTTTGTATAAGGCTGCAGTTAGTGTGGAGCCTGCTCGGTTGTTAAGAAATTCTTGGGCGGGTCCTTTTTGTATGTTCATTGAGCGTCCAATGGTTAGGCCCATGGTGCGCATGCCTCCGCCTATTGTTCCCGTGCTAAATCTGCCCCCACCGCCTCCGCTGCTGCCTCCAAAGAAGCCACTTATAGCGCCCGGTGTTGCTCCTGATACAAACCCTTCCCCCGCCTGACCCAATAACTCAGACTTAGACAACCCCTTTCCCTTTAAGCTGCCAAGTCT
>JAITMO010000064.1 GCA_031277345.1 Candidatus Bathycorpusculum soli | reverse complement strand
AACTGTGTTTTGACTAATGTTTAAAACGCGGGAAATGTCGCGTATGCCGCTGCCGTTTAGGGACATTTTTACAATTAATGTTTTAGTTTGCGGTTTAGCTCCATGGTTTTTGTATTCTTTTTGGAAGGTTTTGCTACATTGTTTGCATTTTAGGCGTTGTTTGTCGTTTGGGTGTTTGCCGTTCTTTACGATATCTTTGCTTTCACAATGAATGCATTTAATCGCTTTACTTATCATGGTTAATTGCTTCTACAACAATTGATATATCATTTATCCCTACTCATCAACCATTTTAATACATGACCCCAATTACTATATGCCACCTCTGCAGGTAAAGACTGCAAATGTCGTTTAATTTCAAAACCAGCAGCCTTTTGATCCTTAATATTCTCCGCCACCTCAGGATAATTACCCACAACATACACACTATACACCTCTTCATTTGACTTTTTAGCAAGATCATCCATAAAGAGCGCACTTGAATCAGGCGTAGTCGTTGGAAGAACATCACCACCGAATTTTATAAAGTGTAGTGTTAAGTGCGGATCCTGCTCTATTGGTTAGAAATTCTTGTGCAGGTCCTTTTTGCATATTCATAGAGCATCCAATCGTTAAACCCATACCTCGTATGCCACCACCTATGGTGCCCATGCCAAATCTGTCTCCACCACCAGAGCTGCCTCCGAAGAAGCCACTTATTGCGCCCGGCGTTGCTCCGGAGACAAAACCCTCACCCGCTTGACCCAACATTTCAGTCTTAGATAACCCCTTTCCAGATAAACTACCCAGTCTACTTGCCATGTCTGCACCACCACCTATAAGCGCTCCGCCAGCCATACCCATAGCTGCACCAGTAGCCGTAGTAACTACTCCCCCAATGAGATTTGCAGCCGCCATACATAGTGATCGCTTGTCAAGTTTAATTGGTGTGAAACAACCGTTATCTAACCTCCAATGAGATTTGCAGCCGCCATACATAGTGATCCGAATTTGCCAACAAACACCGTTGACATGTACGCCGCAGCAAAAAGAGTGATAATTGCTATCAAAATTTGAGTCAATGGATTAAGACTTGTAGATATGAGAATTTGATAACCAAACAAAAGCACAATAGATGCCATAATACTTGCAAACATGAACCCAACCAAATCTTGAAGCAACGTGTCTGCGAAGTGTTTAGTGAAAGGAATAAGGCGTAAAACAAGAATTAATGGTAGGACGGCGGCTAGGACTCCGACAAAGAACAACCGAACAATACCCATAACCAACGTTAGCATCAAGATGGAGGCAACCATCATGATTAAAACTCCAGAAAAGAAAAACCCTGTAAACGGATCGAGATTTGGTAATGGAACGGTACCTACACCGCCTGTGGCGTATCCTACTAGTATGTCTATAGTGTTACCTGAAGGGATCAGTACACCTAAGCCACCTACATCAGGCCACCCAACAAACAAATCAATAGCCCCAGCCACCACATTATAAACAGGCTGACAAGCAAAAATCAAAACCAAAGTAAACACACTATTCATAATAATATTAGCAGCCGTACCCTCATTCATCACTCTAAAATTCTCTAGTCCATAACAAATAGCCGCAATCATTAGTACTACTGCAAATAGAGCCTAAAGAGATGTTGCGCATTATACCAAACACGTACGACATAGGCACACCAAGTTGCTGCCCAATAGTACCCCCACTTGGAGGCTCAGCTATTAGAGGCAGTTCAAGAAGGTAAGTATAAATTCCATCCGAACCCCTCAAAATAACATTAAACAAAGTAGACATAATCACGGAGTAGCAAGATAAATAACAAGCATAGTAATAGTAAAAAACGCAATCAAAATTCCCGCATCCACACCCAAAATAGCCCGCTTAGGCCTCAATCTGTCAACTATATTTTGAAGCTTTTTTTGAGCCTGCTCAGGTAACACTCTAAAATTCAACGACTACACCATAAAAAAAGAACCCCTCACTTTAAAAAGAAGCAAAAGAAAGTACAGTCAGTGAAGGGCTCTAATGAAAAAGACGCGAATATACTTTCACTTCATGTATTAGATATTTGGATCAACAAGATACGACTGAAAAAGGCTTTTCGCTATTTTAGGTGGGGGATCAATTCTATTTCTTCTCTAAAATTGTCCATATTCTCTCCTATTCCCTATAAGAATTATGCCACAACGAAACTTATCAATACCACCTACCTATTTTGACGAAGAACTTGAATTTGTTTATATACAAAATTTACTGTAAATATTATCTTATTGGTTGAGGAGGTAATTAGTTGAGTAATCTTAGGGCAAAAGAATACAAGCGATTTGAGGACATAAAAATTGTTCGTGCTGATGGAAGTGAATATTGGTCAGCACGGGAGCTTGCGTCCACTTTGGATTATTTTAAATGGGAAAACTTTGCCAAAGTTATCCAACGCGCCATGATCGCCTGTCAAAATAGTGGACACACTATTGAAGGCGAATTTCCTGAGGTCAGGAAAATCGTAAAAGCAGGAGCAACCACAAAAACAATACTCGACTATGAACTTTCCAGATACGCCTGCTATTTGATTGTGCAAAATGGAGATCCCCGCAAAGAGGTTATTGCTTTAGGGCAAACCTATTTTGCCATTCAAACATATCGCCAAGAAATAGCAGACCGCTTCAACCAACTTGACGAAGATAACAAACGCCTTGTTATCCGTGGAGATGTTAAGCAGTGGAATCAGCTTTTAGCTGAAGCCGCACGTGATGCAGGAGTTATTACTGCTGAGGAATTTGCAGAATTTCAAAACGCAGGATACATAGGACTTTATGGGGGTTTAAGTGTTGAGGATATTCACAAACGTAAGGGTTTAAGTGTTCGTGAAAAAATTTTGGATTTTATGGGTAGTGAGGAGTTAATTGCTAATTTGTTTCGTATATCTCAAACAGAGAGCAAATTGAAACGTGAAAACACCAAGAGTGTGTCGGCTGCTGTTGATGTGCATTATGTTGTTGGGCGTGAGGTTCGCTCTGCTATTGCGCGTGTGGGGGGTGTTATGCCTGAGGATTTGTCTACGCCTGATAAGAGTATTTCTGAGGTTGAGCGAGAGCAGTTAAACAAATTAAAAAAACGCAAAAAACGACTAATGCTTGACGAATAAACTTTTAACAGGAGAAAGCTAATCAATTTTGCAATAGATTTTTGATAGCAAGTTCTCTTGTTATTTTTGGGTATTTTTTAGGAAATAGGTAATGACGCTTATGATTATTGTAAGAATGAGATCGCTGTGAGGTATGTTGTGGCTTGGTTGAAGGGTATGTTCCATTTTGGTGTTGTGTAGGGTTGTATGGGGATGATTTGGTGGAAGATGGTGCCCCAAACGTTTGTGGCTTCTACGTAAAATAATGCTTTGCCAGAGTTTGTTAGGGGTGTTGTTGTTTTGTTTTTTTGTATGGGGATTTGTGTTTTGCCGTGGAAGCCTAGTATGTCTTCAAGTATTGTGCTGTAGCCTGTGTAGGTTACTACTCAGCAGGGCGGTTTTTGTAGAATATTAATAATCGTTTTTACACCTTTTGTCAGTTTAGTAGTTTAAATAGGATAAAAAACACATAAATCTAGCCACTACATTATCCAATTTAGAATACAAAAACAATACAAGGACTTAGAACTTGTCTTCAATAGCGTAGTCTTCTGAGTAGTGTTGTTGAGTGTGCTATCATTATTACGTTTTCTTCTGATTTTGTGTTTATTTCATAGTCTTTAGATAAGCGTCTATATCAGGTTAACCAGCTAAACGTTCTCTCCACGCACCATCGTTTAGGTAAAACAGACCAGCCTTTAGGCACAATTTTCTCAGAAATATCACACTTCCTTCCTAACTCTTCCACAAACCCCGAAAACGTTCCCCTAAACCCCTCATCTCCACAAACACCCAAAATGGACGGGTATTTTTCTAAAACAGCCTTAAACACATCACATCCAGCGATTGTATCATGAATGTTTGCCGCAGAAACAACAACTTTTAACAAGTTACCCATTAACATCAGTCACTATGTGTCGTTTGCGGCCTTTGATTTTTTTCGCCATCAAACCCCCTTCTTTGTTCGCAAGCGTAAATAGTTTCTACACTTTGAGAATCAATTAAAGAATAGCTTGGGTTTGGGGTGTGTTTAGTATTTACACGTGTTTTTTGCGATAGTAATTTGGTCATTTCTTCCCATAAGACCGCTTTGTATAGCACGGTTATAAAATGAGTATACTGTTTTGTAGTTTGGGTATTCTTTAGGTAGCATGCGCTATTGGCAACCGGTTTTGTTTAGGTATTTTACGGCGTTTATCAGTTTACGTTTGTTGTGTTTTTGTAGGTGTCTGCCCTTTCTTGTACGTATAAATATTGGTGAAATTATTTCCCATTCTTTATCAGTTAAATCACTATCATACACCAAATAAGTAACCTCAACAACTTTTACACACCGCTAGTTAAAAACTTATTGAAGACAGGTTCTTACATAGGCGGGTAGGTTTGTCAGTTAATATGCACTTTGTGGTTTGATTGTTTTTTCAGTTTGTTGATATGACTCTTTGAGTTTGCGTTTCATCGGGGTGATAATGGCTCCTGAGGGACAAATACCTTCACAACCTCTGCAAAATATCACACAAGAGTTTGGGTTAACGATTGTTATTTTTTTGCCTTTTTCTTCTTCGATTTTAAAAGCGTTCATATGACAAAATTCAACATATTTACCACAGGTTGTACATTTGCTGTAGTCTATCTTTGGATTCCAAGGTATTTTGTTACGAGGAATCCCTTCATAATCAGTTTCTGGCAATTCAATCCTCTCTACAAAGTTACCTTAATGATTTTTAAACTGTTGTGGATTTACATCACAAGGTTTTTTGATGCGAATTATTAAAGAGGCAGAAAATTTTTGGCACTTGGTAAACACTAAATACACCATAGGGCAGTACACTAAGAAGAGGAAATAGCATGATTGACAAATCGGAAAGAGCAGCTGAATTATTTGGGAAGGGGTATAATTGTGCTCAAGCGGTGTTTTGTTCCTTTTGTGATAATTACGGCTTTGATATGGTTGTGGCTGAAAAAATTGCGTGTGGTCTTGGTAGTGGTGTTAGAAATGCTGAAGTGTGTGGGGCAGTTTCTGGGGCGGTGTTGGTTATAGGTTTGAAGTATGGTCAGGATAAAAAGGTTTGTAATGCTAAAACTGAAGAATTCACTGCTAAATTTAAAGAGCGCCACCAGTATATTGTGTGTAGAAATATTTTGGGTTGTGATATTGCAACGTTGGAAGGTAGGGAGGTTGCGATAAAGGCGAACTTGTTTAAAACCGTTTGTTTAGATATGGTTGTGAGTGCGGTTGATATTCTTGATAAATTGGGGTGTTAACAAATAGTGTTGTATAAGAGACGAATTAACAGAGCCTTATTTTATCAAAAATCGTAAGAGCTAAGGGCACACTTGAGATGTTGTTGTACTGATGTGCATTTTTTACCTTAACTGAGGGGGACTCTGTTGATTGGTGCTGAAATGTACTTTTGTACAAAATATGAAACTATTCATATTTTTCTTATTTTGCAGAAAAGTTTATTTAAATAGATATTGAACTGTGTATTGCAGTGATGAGCATGTCAAAGTGTGAAGGTGACACCTGCAGAATTGATGCTGTGGTGACTATGGATGTTAAGGGACAAATTGTGATTCCAAAGGATTTGCGAGAAAAAGCTAACATGAAGCCAGGTGACAAGATAGCCATAGTTGCGTGTGAGAAAGACGGAGAGGTTTGCTGTGTTATGATGGTTAAAGCTGAGAAATTTGCGGGGGCTGTCACTAAAACGATTAGTCCATTGATTCAAGGAGTAACTAATAAGGAGAGTTAAATTATGGAAGAGGAAAAAATTAGGAAAGAAGTAAGAAAACGTTATGCAAACGCAGTTAAATCCAGTGGTTCCTGTTGTGCTTCAAGTTCTAGTTGTTGTTCAGCTCCAAATAAGCAAATCAGCAAAATGATAGGGTATAGCGATGAGGAAATAAGTGCTGTTCCTGAGGGGGCTAATCTTGGTTTTGGTTGTGGTAATCCAATTGCTTTAGCTTCTCTAAAAGAGGGCGAGCGGGCTTTGGATTTGGGTTCGGGGGCTGGGTTTGATGTTTTTTTAGCTGCCAAAAAAGTTGGGCCACAAGGAAAAGTCATCGGTGTAGACATGACACCAGAAATGTTAGATAAAGCGAGAGCAAATGCAAAGAAGGGCAACTATACAAATGTTGAATTTAGGTTAGGCGAAATCGAAAACTTGCCCGTCGCTGATAGCTCTGTTGATGTCATTATCTCTAATTGTGTCATTAATCTTGCGCCTAACAAGAAACGTGTGTTTGAGGAGGCTTTTAGGGTTCTTGCTCCAAACGGTCGGTTGATGGTTTCTGATTTAGTTCTTCGCAAAAAGCTGCCTGAATCGGTTCAAAAAAATGTTGACGCGTATGCTGGCTGTGTAGCGGGTGCAGAACTAAAAGACAAATATCTCAAGCAAATACGAAATGCTGGTTTCCAAGATGTTCAGGTTATGGATGAGCAAACTTATCCGTTTGAGTATGTTTTTGGTGAGGAGGTTTTCAAAACTGTTATCGATCTAGGTATGACTCAAGAAGAACTCAAAGAAACAGCCAACTCTATTGTAAGCATAAAAGTGTTCGCTCTCAAAAAACCAGCTGTTTAACTAATACCATTTTGTTCACTTTTATTTGTTTTTTCATCCTTTAGATTTCCAGATGTGTGATTAACCGAAAATCAGCTTGCAGAGATTTATGACACAACACAACAGAACATAAATCAACACATCAAAAACATATATGCAGACACTGAATTGTAGCCTGTTTCAACTTACAAGAAATCCTTGTTAGTTCAAACAGAAGGAAAAAGACAAATGGAAAGAAACATTGGTCAGTATAATTTTGATATGTGGCTATTCGGGGAAGGATACGGTTAAGAGCATTTTAAAGCGTTCGACTGCATATACGGCGTGAGGAATTTTTGCGGGCATAACAATAGCTTCACCTTTGTGGAGCAGGTGTTCTTTTCCGTCTATTGTGATTTTCCCAACGCCATCCAAAGCGAGTACGAGAGCATCTCCGTTTGATGCGTGGGAGCTGATTTCTTCACCTTTTTCGAAAGCAAACAAAGTCAAGCTATGACGTCTATTTTGCGCAAGCGTTTTACTAACAACCTGATCATCCTGATAAGCCACCACATCAGACAAGGGTAGAGCCACTCCATGTTCAATGTTTTTAATCAACTTTTTCACAGCAAAATCTCTCCACTATTATTTTATCCATTTAACTTTGGTCTCTTCGTAAAATCCACGGCTACCACTTTCTTCAGCAGGAACGCCCACAGCAATAACACAAAACGGAACAACATTATCTGGCAATTCAAACAAACTGCGAAAGGCTTTCACTTTGTCTTCTTTAGGATATATGCCGCACCAACAGGTGCCTAAACCTAATTCAGCCGCTTGCAAAAGTATGTTTTGTGTTGCAGCGCCACAGTCTTGTGGGAAGAATCCTTCGGATACGCCGCTTTGCAGATTCAAATCAGCACACACTATTATCGCACAGTTTGCGGTTGTAAGCATTTGTGTGTATGGGTGAATTTTTGTGATTTTATCAAGTTTGTCTTTATTTTGTACAACAATAAATTCCCATGGTCTGCTGTTGCAAGCTGACGGTGCCAACATTGCTGCCTCCAACAATTCTTTGATTTGCTCATCAGATACAGATGCTTCATGCGCATAATTGCGTATAGATTTTCGGTCTTTAATTGCCTTAATAATCACTATAGACACACCTTTACTATGTTCATTTATTGTTTCCTTGTTATCTTCTTTATCCTTTTCTTTATGAAAGAACAATAACAACACCTAGCACATACTAATACTATCTTAACGTTAAATTTCCAAAAATCACACAAAAGCCGTGTCAAAGAATGCCCATATATAATCTACGAAGGCATTACTCCATATTCATGTGCTTTTTCAGCAAAGTCTTCCCAGACGGGGAGTGCCTGTCCATCAGGGCGTGTGTGGGTTTGTAAAAATTTGAGCATACTTTTCACTTGGTTCTCTAATCCATAATGTTTAGCTTCTCTTTGAAGGTATGTTTGGTCTATTTGTTTTTCCAGTTTTTTGAGCAATAATATAGCAGTTTAACTTTTCATTAATTGTTGTGTCTTTATTTTTTAGACTACATTTCCATTAAATGAGGTTAGTTACGTCTTCACAAAATTTTTTCACCCCTAACATTACCTTACATATAGTTAACGAAAAATTGCACTGTCATATGAGCGTCTGGGTTAGCCCACTTATATACAATCCCTACAAAGGGGGTAGCATGAGTTGGCAACCATAAACCAAATCACCAGTGACTTACACACTTATATCTTGACCTCTCTCTTTTTTTAGTCTACAACCTTTAACAAAATTTGCATCATCAACTTTATGCTACACATAGTCAACAACAAAATAAACAATTGTAACATTTAACCTGCTTGCACAATAACCAAAAATTGAGACCTTGAACTGTTACACTTTGCACATTTTGCGTT
>JAITMO010000037.1 GCA_031277345.1 Candidatus Bathycorpusculum soli | reverse complement strand
TGGGCATACAGCGCAAGAGTTCTATACAAATCGCACCGTGGTGCATTTAATGACGGAACTGCTTAAGCCTCAGTCTGGTGAGGCGATTTATGATCCTACTTGTGGTAGTGCAGGGATGTTGATTTCTGCGATTGCTTATCTTAAAGCGCAGGGAAAAGAGTGGCGTAATGTCAAAATTTATGGACAGGAAATAAACGCGTTAACATCTGCAATTGCACGTATGAATTTGTTTTTGCATGGGGTTAAAGATTTTAAAATTGTTAATGATGATACATTGATTGCTCCAGCGTTTATTGACAAGTGTGAGTTGCAACAGTTTGATATGATTGTTGCAAATCCGCCGTATTCTATTAGTCAGTGGAATCGTGAATCGTTTGTTGCTGATAAGTACGGACGAAACTTTTTAGGTACTCCCCCACAGGGACGTGCTGACTATGCTTTCTTTCAGCATATATACTAAAAAGTCTTAATCCCAAGACAGGTCGGTGTGCGATATTATTTCCGCATGGGGTATTGTTCCGTAACGAAGAGTGTGTTTTGCGAGAGAATTTGATTAAGACAGACTGTGTTGAATGTGTTATTGGTCTTGGGGCAAATTTGTTTTATAATTCACCCATGGAAGCATGTATTGTCATTTGCCGAATGAGTAAAACGGTAAATCGGCGTGGACAAATTTTGCTCATTAATGCGGTGAATGATGTAACACGCAAGAATGCTCAGAGCTATTTGGAAGATGTACACATTAGAAAAATTGCGGCTGCTTATGAGAAATACGCGGATATTGAGGGCTTTTCAAAGGTTATAACAATAGTGGATGCAGAACGCAATGGGTTCTCTTTGTCAATTCCACTTTACGTACGCGAAGTAGTGAACAAAAAAGTCACAGACATTCGTACAATCGATGAGTGTATTACTTCGTGGCTTGATGCAGCGTTTGATATGCAAACATCTTATGATGAACTAAAATCGTTAATGGCTGGTGTGGATCAATGATTGTTAAACTTGGAGATGTAGCAAGTGAGAGATGTGAAATTTTTAAAGGGTGCAAACAAGGGTTACCCATTGTAGGTCTTGAACATATTGTACCAGAGGAACTACTGTTATTTGACTGGGATGTTAATATCGATAACACATTTACAAAGATGTTTCGTAAAGGACAGATACTGTTTGGGCGTCGTAGGGCGTATCTGAAAAAGGCTGCAGTAGCACCCTTTGATGGAATTTGTTCTGGTGATATCACGGTGATTGAGGCACAATCAGATAAACTGTTGCCCGATTTGTTGCCATTCATTATTCAGAATGACTCATTTTTTGATTTCGCAGTTGAAAAATCGGCAGGTTCGTTGTCACCACGCGTTAAATGGACACATTTAAGCAAATTTGAATTCAATCTCCCTTCACTTCCAGAACAACGCAAACTTGCTAGCTTGTTGTTGGCTGCAATTTCAACACGCGAAGCTTATAAAAAACTCCTTACATTGACTGACGAGCTCATTAAATCCCAATTTATAGAGCTGTTTGGCGATCCAATGACAAATGAAAAAGCGTTTCCACTTACTGCATTGAAAAACTGTTGCATAATAAATCCACGAAAATCAGGTGATGAACGCCTTTCTGATGAGTTAGCAGTTTCTTTTGTACCAATGGCATCTGTTTCTGAAAAAGGCGTGGTTGATTTATCTGAAATCCGTCAATATAGCGACGTTAGAAGTGGCTTCACGTATTTTTCAGATAATGATGTATTATTTGCGAAAATAACGCCCTGTATGGAAAACGGGAAAGGTGCAATCATGCAGGGACTAACTAACGGAATTGGTTTTGGTTCAACGGAGTTTCATGTGCTACGTCCAATTGAAGGGATTTCTGACCCATGCTGGATTTATCAGATATTAGCATTTGAAAAGTTTCGGAAAGATGCGGCAGCGCATATGACAGGTAGTGCTGGTCAACGTCGTGTTCCAGTGTCCTATTTGGAAAATTATGTGATAGGCTTACCGCCAATTAAACTCCAAAAACGCTTTGCAGACTTTGTGCGTATCACCGACAAATCAAAATTTGCACTACAACGGGCTATAGACGAATTAGATGCGGCGTACAAAGTTATTTTGCGAGAAAAGCTTGGGTAAAAAACGGTACATAGATTCCCCTATAACTTGTAATATCATAAGCTATTAGAGGAATTGAAATGGAAAACCATCTTATCAGTGATATTGAGCACGAAATGCTCGTTTACCTTGATAATAAACAAATGGAGCAACTTCACCAAGTTCTTTCACACTATCTTCGAGGTGTTAACGTTTCTCAGGAGATAAACGAAAATAATGATAGTAATGAAAAGCACCTTGTAAGTTTTATTGCTGCAAAACGTGTGGAGGGTTGCTCGGGCAAATCGTTACGTTACTATGAATCTACATTGAAAAACATGCTAACTGTAATAGACAAAACAGTGAAACGCATCACTACTGATGACCTTCGGCAGTACCTTGATAAATATCAGCAGAACAGTGAAGCAAGTAAGGTAACGATTGATAATATTAGACGAATATTATCGAGTTTTTTCTCTTGGCTTGAAGAAGAAAATCTTATTATGAAAAGTCCAGTACGACGTATACACAAAGTCAAGACAGGCTCAACAGTAAAAGAGACCTACACAGATGAGGCTTTAGAGGTAATGCGTGACAACTGTGGAACATCACGTGAATTAGCAATGATTGATTTGCTTGCTTCTACAGGTATGCGCGTTGGTGAGCTTGTTAAACTGAATCGCGCTGACATTGATTTTGAGAACCGCGAATGCATCGTGTTTGGTAAAGGGGACAAGGAACGAAAAGTCTACTTCGATGCACGAACAAAAATACATCTTAAAAATTATCTGGATGGACGCTCCGATGAAAATCCTGCACTTTTTGTCACTTTACAGAGGCCATTTAACCGTTTGCAGATAAGTGGCGTTGAAATAAGGCTACGTGAACTTGGACGCAAACTAGGCATTCCAAAAGTTCATCCGCATAAATTCCGAAGAACACTCGCAACAATGGCAATCGATAAAGGCATGCCAATAGAGCAGGTTCAGCAACTACTTGGCCATCAAAGTGTAGACACAACACTCCAATACGCGATGGTGAACCAAAATAACGTTAAAAATTCCCATAAACGGTACATCTCCTGAGTTCAAATCCCAATTTATAGAGATGTTCGGAGACCCAGTAACAAACCCGATGGGGTGGAAAACAGTAACACTAAACGATGCGTATCCAGTAGTGTCAAAAGGTAAACCGCCGAAGTATGTTGCGCAATCTAATGTGTTTGTTCTCAATCAAGCGTGTGTTCATTGGGATAAAATAGCATTCGAGAATGTTAAATATCAAGATGAAGTTGCTGCAGTCAAAGTATTTGATTTGTTTGATGGTGATATTCTGCTTAACTCCACTGGTACAGGGACTCTTGGCAGATGCAACATATTTGTTCCTGAAAATAATGATGTTCGGTATATTGCAGACAGTCATTTGACTGTGTTAAGAGGTAGCAAAGTGTTGTCTAACGTGTTTTTCAAGTACTTTATGAAATTTGGAGGTATTCAAGCGCGGTTATATGCAGAGTGTGTGGCTGGATCAACAAATCAAGTAGACATTGTGAAAGAAAAGTTATTACGATTCAAACTATTTTTACCCTCTCTTGCGCTTCAAAATCGTTTTGCAGACTTCGTTCAAGCTAC
>JAITMO010000030.1 GCA_031277345.1 Candidatus Bathycorpusculum soli | reverse complement strand
TGCTTTAAACAAAAATTGTAATGCACTGTTAGGGATTTCTTCAATTTTACAATCAGGACCTTGGCCAGAATTAGAGAATAACCACATAAAAAGAGAAATTCCTGGACCCATTTGCTTTAGATCATGCATTGCTTCAAAAGTTTTTTTGATAACAGTTACACTACCTTCTTTAGAACCTAAAGTCTCAAACTTGTTAGCCATAACCCGTTTATCTATTTCAACAGCAATTGGTTTGACGAATTTATACCAGAACGCAGGAGATGTTGATTGAAAAACGGCTAACTTACCTTCTCTGAGAATAACACCTTGAGGCAAATAATGAACAGAAAAAAGACATTTTGCACACAAATTTGGCGAACGAGACGCAGCAGGTAACGCTTGTGCATCACTACCGATACTTCCTGCCAAAGGAAACCAATCTCGCCCAGTATACCGAACATCATCCTTTTTGTATCCTAATGGCACTATCGTTTCAGCGATTACTCTATCGATATCTAAACTCGTGGGATTACCACAACTTTCACATCTTTCAGGATAATCCTCATAACCTATTTTATTAAGAAATGCCGTGACCATTGCAGAGTAAAATTGTATTCGCTTTTCAACAGGTTTAATAGCAGGATTAGTTAAAAGACCATTCGTTGTAAAAATACCAAAAGTACTTTTAAAGTTAGAGTTACGACAGGCCAACTCATTTCCATCGTGTACTGCTTTTATTTTTTCAAGAGTGAGCTCCTCGATACTTTCACAGTTACTTTTTGAAGCAAGAACTGCAAGACCTGTATCAACAAAAGGGTTACCTGTTAGAGAGATGTGCATAAAAAAATTAAATATAATTAGCACTATTTATACTTTCAAATGATACCTTTATCATAGATCATATTTACAGTTAAATGAACATCGTATGAACTTTTAAATGAATCTGCAGTCTAAACTTACGTTGTACGCATGAAATTTAGTCTGTAGATGTAATTCAGTTTTTTTAAAAATTATAACGTCGATAATCTAGTTTGCGATACATTTATAACTAGTTTACAACAATAATTTTCATACACAATTTTAAAAATTGAGTAAAATACAAAAAATAATAGAATATCTACAAATAATAAACAATTATGACATACGCCAACAAGGTAAAATCAAATATTCACTAAGTGAAATAATAGGTATAGCTTTTTTTGCCATGACAACCAACGCAAACAACGTGCGTAGACATAGCCAATTTTGCACAAGAACACCAAACACAAGCTAAAAACAATATTCACACTAAAACACAGTGCACCCACCCACCAGCACCATACACCACACCTTTACCATGCTATCCCCCAAATATCTACAATCTTTCCAAAAACAATTTAATGATCTGCTAAACAGTGGCGAAGCAGAGAAATTACGTAAAAACTTCATTGATGGTAAAACTCAATGCGGTAATGGTAATATGCAACAAAAGGCTAATCACATAGTTAGTGTGGTAGATGAGAACGGTTTTTTCCTATGGAAAACATCTGTTTGTCCTGACCCATGTTAACGACCAAAAAACTAACCTTTTTAAGAAAAAACCGCCAAAAACCATCACAAAAAGCCGTCAACACGACAAAAACCATAGCAAAAACCCAAAACAACCACAAAAACCAACCAAATAACACCGTCACCTAACAAACCCTACAAACGCAACACCAAACCAAACAATAACTCTTAATTAGCTACCATCAGAAACAACCGCAACAACACGACCCAAAACACCAACAACATCACCCAAAAACAAACCACCACCATCATTATCATTATCACTAATCTTAGCCTTCACTCTAAGAGGAGTCTTAGAAAAACCCTCCTCCACAAACAACTCACCCTTACAAAACAAATACCAAATAACAGTCAACAACTTACGAGCAACAGCAACATACGCCACATTCCTACACTTCCTAGAAGTAATACGCCAAAACATATCCTTAAACCGACAATCCATCCGACCTAACCGCACTATGAACCACCTCAACCAAAACCCGCCTAAGCCAACGCGAACCCCTCTTCGTAATATGACCCAAACGAGTCACCCCCGCTGACTGATAAACACAAGGAGCCAAACCACACCAAGAAACCACAGCCTTATCACTATCAAACCGTCCGACATCCCCAAGCTCAGCCAAAATAGTAACACCAGACAACTTGCCTACACCAGAAACAAAACAAACAACCTCCAAATCACACTTATTAACAAGCCCATCAATACAAGCTCTATCAACTTTATCTGCCCAGTTAAATCGTTAATAGTTTTTATTAACTACTCAAGCACAAAATGGTCAATTTCACTTAACGCACCTTGCGCAACAGCTTCTATCTCTTCACTTTTAGCTTTTAATTGCTTGTTTTCAGTAGTTTCTAAAATAGTCTTAACAGTTTTTCCTGCTAAAAACCCTTCTAAGAGTTCAGTACCTGCTTTTCCAAATAAATCACTTAACACTGTTTTTAACCGTATATTAACACGGTTGAATATTTTTTGTACACGATTCTTGCTTTGTGTTCGACTTTGCACATACTTTATTCGTAAACAAATCAAGTCACATAGTTCTCGTATTGATTTAGCTGGGACGTAGCTTGGTTTTATTAGTCCTGCGCTTTGTAGTTGGACTATCCATTCTGAGTCAAACTGGTCAGTTTTTCGTCCGGGTATGCCTTTGATTTAATGGGCATTAGCAAGTATAACTTCAAATTTTGCTGCTTCTAAGGTGGTGTATAGTGGAACCCAGTAGATACCTGTGGATTCCATTACTGTTTTGCTGCATTGGTGCTCGGTTAACCAGTTTTTTATTTGTTCTATGTCGGTTAGGCTGTTTGTGAAGCGATGAGTTTGTTTATTTTGTGTTTGCGCGTCAAGTATGGTTGCTACCAGTAAGTCTTTATGGACATCTATTCCGCAAATTTTTTTGGTCATACTCTCTTTTTCACCTCTACTATGTTTGAGTATGTTGAGAGAGTGTTCTTTTGGACTTTTTAGACAATTTTCTATACGGGTTCGAGACCCAGCCATCTATTCGCCAGCAGGAACACACACCCATTTTGCTACTGAGGTTTAAACCCCAAAATAATTTTCGGTGTTTTCTTTCAACATACTCTAAATCTAAATGAAGGTAACAAAAGGACAAAAAGGCTTTGCATCGCGCTTCAATGAAAGTTCACTTTATGAGCTTTTGCTCATTTATAAGGCGTAAACTAATAGGAACAGCAGAGTTAAAGTTACACAATCAGTATTGTTACATTATTTGTGTATAAGAGGCAATGTATCATGTTAGTATAGAAGAGGTATCAATCAACCAAAAGTTTTTATTTACAGATATAAGAAAGCGCCAAAAATTTCATAATTCCATTTGATCTTTAGATGAAAAAGTATTATTAACAATTGCGAGTTATTACGCTATGCAAGCAAACGGCTTTTCCAATTCCTGCTAAATCAAGGGCATATTTGGTAACATTTTTTTGACTGGCTTAATGAAGTGCTTTGCGTAATAACATATATTTGTAGAATCAATTGCGCCTAAATCAGTTGATAGGTCGTAGAATCGGAAAAATTCAGCATCGCTAACCATTTCGCAGACTTTTTTTAACAGTGTTTACGTCAAATGATATTGTTTTTGTTGGTGGCCATATCGTGTGTATTTCAAGTTTTGCGGTTAATGCGTCATATGCAATTTGTACTGCGCCAAGACTTTTTATTGTTGTACGAATTTATCGGCAAGGTAAAGTTGTCACTAAATAAATAGTAGTTTATGTTGATTTCATGTTTATTTTCCGCAACAAGGTCGTCTTGAAAACTCTAGCAGTGAATCGTATCCAAAGAGTGTGTTGTAGACTTCTATTGAGTATTTGTCTGTGTTAGAGTTTTAGGATCTCACTGCTTGTCCAGTAAGCTACTCTATCGCCTTTCTATAGGTTGTAACTGTATATACTGGTTAATGTAGCGTCATACTTTCAAGTATTGAGTTGATGTCTTTGCTGGGGTGGTTTTTTGTGTGTTGATTTTTTGTGCAGTTGGGGTTTTTATAGTGCTGTGTTTTGTTGGGTTTTGGTTGTTTTTTGCTTAAAACTTTTATGAGAGAATGTTAACGGTATATTGGATATAAAAATGTCTGAACAAATTCGAAGCTTTATTGCTTTCGACATACAGAATGAAAATTTAGTAAATAGAATAGCAGCTGTACAGAAACTGTTGATGCAAACTAATGCTGATTTAAAACTTGTGTCACCGAAAAATATTCACATAACTATACGGTTTCTTGGGGTTATAAATCCTGAAATGGTTGATAAAGTTTATGAAGTTATGAAGAAAGTGAAATTTGTTTCTTTTAACATTCAACTTCAAGGTTTAGGTGTCTTTCCAACGGTAAACTATCCACGAGTTGTCTGGGCTGGAATAACATTGGGAGCTACAGAATTACGCAGTATTTTTGAACAACTTGAACCAATGCTTCATGATTTAGGTTTTGCGCCTGAACCTGAATTTAATGCTCATTTAACAATTGCACGGGTTAGTTCTGGCGCAAATAAGCAACGTCTTGTTGACTTTGTTACACGTCATCAAGAGTATGAGTTTGGGCACATTAAGGCGAACTGTTTACGGTTAAAAAGGAGCCAACTCTCGTCTATAGGTCCAACATACACTACTCTAAAAGAATACAGTCCATAATGTGAAGCGAAAGGGCATGTCAACGGCACTTGAAGCCTTAAATCGGCAGGTTTTACAAAAAATCACGCCCACATCTGCAGAATATCACAAAGTTGAGGTTTTAAGCAAACAAATAGAGCAGAAAATTTTAGAAGTATGTCAACAGCAGAATGTAGATGCTACAGTTCGTGTTGAAGGTTCCATAGCTAAAGACACTTGGATAAAAACAAATCCTGACATTGATGTATTCATACGTTTACCTGTAACTATTTCCCGTCAATCTCTAGGTGAGGTAGGTTTAACAATCGCTAAAATTGCTACAAAAGGGCTAACTAACATTTTTGTTGAACGATTTGCTGAGCATCCCTACCTGCAAGTAATTATCGACAACTTACAAATAGACATTGTTCCCTGTTATAATGCACCTCTATGTGAATGGCAAAGTGCAACAGACCGTACCCCCCACCACACCAACTATATTAACCAACATTTAACTCCTAAAATGCGTGGCGAAGTACGCCTGCTAAAACAATTCATGCAAGGTATAGGCGTATATGGTGCAGAAATTAAAATTGGCGGATTTAGTGGTTACCTCTGTGAACTGTTAATTCTAACGTTTGGCACCTTTACCCAAACTGTGCAAGCATTTGCAAACTATACTAAACGCGTCATAATAGATCCTGAACACCACTTTTTAGACAAAGAAAAAGACTTTTCACTACTGTTTTTAGAACCCTTAGTAGTTGTTGACCCTGTAGATAAAGCCCGCAATGTCGCATCAGCTGTTCAATCAGAAAAACTCTACAACTTTATCGCTACAACAAGAGCGTTTTTACAAAACCCCACAGAAAACTTTTTTTTTCCACAAAAACAATTACCTCTAACAATCAAAAAACTGAGTTATTGTCTAAATAATCGTGGCGATGCAGTATTACTATTTCTGGTAACTCATGGTATCCAAGCGGTGCCTGACGTTCTTTGGGGACAACTATACAAATCTCAACGCTCCATCCTCAAATTATTAGAACTTAACGATTACAAAGTGCTTCGCAACACCGTTTGGAACAACAAAACCCTTAACATATTTATCTTTGAATTAGAACAACAAACTATCCCTAACATCAAAAAACACTTTGGTCCGCCCCTTGAGCGTATAGACGAATGCAAAAACTTTCTTGCCAAATACACAAAAAACAATCAAGTAGTCGCTGGACCATATATTGAAGATGGAAAATGGACTGTAGAATTAACCCGTAAAAACAATAACGTAACCACATTATTTAGAGAGAAACTTGTTGATGGAGGAAAAAATATTGGCATCTCTGAATTGGTCGTTCAAGCATTCAAAGACAATTATACTATTCTCACTAACTATGAAATTGTTAAAATTTACAACGAAAATACTGATTTTAGACTCTTCCTAACAACTTTTCTATCAGGAAAACCATTTTGGTTAAAATAAACATCCATCCAATATTAAACGCGCTTCGAAATGCTTCACGCTATTAAAAACACAATTTAATAAAAATAGCGTATATATTTAGCTCACGTAACTTGTCACGTGATATGGCACATAAACATGTATAAACGACATTAGACTTCTTGCGAAACTGAAATAAGGTGTTATGTTGATTGTTTTAATGTAGTGAGTGATTGGATGAGGTTTGAAACGTTGGTGGATTATTCGGATGAAAAAATTCGACGTATAACCTGGTGTTAAACGAGTAACTTTTGAAAAAATGATAGAGATACTGCATTGCGCCTTTGCCCATAAGCACGCACGGGGTGGTCGTAAACCCAAGTTACCTCTTAAAGAGCAGCTGCTTGCAACTTTGGAATATATTGTGAATACCGAACGTATGCGCATATTGCTGCAAGCTACCAGATCGATGAGAGCAACATGTACCGCATGATCCGTTGGGTTGAGGACACTTTAGTTAAAGATGGAACCTTTTCCTTACCGGGACGAAAAGCTTTGTTGAAGAGTGAATGGAGTATGAGGTTGTTTTGATTGATACTACAGAATCACCCATTGAGCGTCCAAAAAGGGGTAAAAACGCTATTACAGTGGAAAGAAAAAGTGGCATACAATAAAGACTCAAGTGGTTGTAAACAAAGCCGGGTGGGCAAATAATTTGCACTTCCTCTACTAATGGCAGATGTCATGATTTCTGGGTTGTTTAAGGAGTCAAAGTTAAAGATCGATTCTAAAGTTAAGGTAGTTGTAGATACAGGATATACTGGAATCACTAGGTTTCATGTTAGTTTAGTGATTCCGGTAAAGAGAAGTAAAAAGAAGTCTTTGACTAAAACAGATAAGTGTTTAATCGCAGGGTTTTAAGTGAGCGGGTTTTAAATGAGTAGGTAATTAGTTTGGTTAAGCGTTTTAAAATTGTGTCGGATCGTTATCGTAATCGTAGAAAACGTTTCAGTTTAAGGTTCAACTTAATTTGTGGTATCTGTAACTTCGAAAAAATGATAGTTTCGCAAGAGGTCTAATGTAGAATTAGGTTAGTGGACAGGTCTAATATAAATAACAACAAGCTTACCAAATTATGTGCTCTGGCTTAAATAACCCCACAGCAAAACCCCGATAAGACTTAAAGAACAAAACGTTTAAACACGAACATAACAACTATTTTGTGACAAACAGATTTTAAGCTCTGCTGTCAATGACTACTGAAATAGTCAGTTATCAAAATGATCATTCACACTTCATTACAGGATCAATTAAAATTTAGAATTCCATAGATGAGAACACCATCAAGTTACTATATCGATCTATTAGTCAATGATGTTTCTAAACAAACTTTGACGGATCAGACACGCAGTTTAAACCTGCAAGAGATGATGGAATTTCAGTTTTTAGACGACACTACACAGAAAAGGTATTGAACATATCATAGATAGTGTTCGCAGACCCACCACATACGGCAAGATTGAAGCATTTCATAAAACATGCCAAACAGAATCACACCTCTTCAAAGAACACTGGAGCTTTACAAGATACTATAATTGCACAAAACCGCACGAAGGCATAAACTATTTAACACCAGCAGAAATATACCTAAAACAAAAAGTGTAAAGCAACCCACACTATATAGAACAAAATTTATCACCACCAAAACCATTTTATCATAGATTTTGGCATCTGCTTTTACATTTGTGTTACAACACGCCCTAAAAGGAGACTCCCTAAAGTGTTGGTGCTTTTGTTAAGCGTATTTATTGTTGATATGGTTTTTTGAATTTGAAAATTTATGGGTGTATCTTGCCTGCATATTTAGTTTGCATGACTCTTAGACATAAAGCTAAAATTATGGCGGTAAATAGACCTGCAAAAATTGATTCTTCAAAAGGCATCATTTGAAGTAATATTGTCATTACAAGTGGAATCAATACTACAGGTAAAAATACTATAAAACCTGCTAAGTCCCATATGGACATATCATCACCAATAAACCAATTTTCGATTTTTAAGATAAAAAAAGGTTAATGGTTTACCCGTTTTAAGTTATCTACAAACAACAGGCAGCCGCAGCTTTTCCGGTGCAAAATGCCATTATGGCAATGTCTCCGCCAGTACAAACAGCTAAACATGCTGATAAGCATATGGGATATGCTGGTCCGCATGCAAGACTGGCAATAACACAGCCAAAGTTGCAAGCCATTGTAAGTTCACCAAGTGGACCAGCACATGCAAGAAACGTTTTTGAAAAGCACTCAAAGGTACAAACATCAGTTAGCATTGCAGAGGTGTTTAGAATTTCTTTGTTGTATTGTGGTAATTCGTTTTGTATGATTTGGGAGAGGTACTTTAGCTCTTTTCTCATTTCGTGGTAGCCTTTTGCAAGTTGTTTAAATGCGTTATCGTTGCTTTTTTGGTATATGTTGCCTATTTCTTTAGCATTTTCTTCTAGACAGTCATATACTTGTGATAAAGTAACGACAGAGTTGAACTCGACAATTTCTAAAGAGGTTATTCCAATGTCATTAACAGGTAGATAGTCAACAAGTATGGATGCACTATCATAAGTATTTGAATTCAATGAAAATAGAGCTGTCATAACAGTTAACGTATAATCTTTAGTGAAAACTGTGTCTTTAAGGATATAAAATTGTAGGGATAGTTCACCTGAAACTGTTTCCAGTGAAAACAGTGTTATTGTTCTATTAAATTGGTTGGTTATCTCTTCTAATTTCCAAATTGAATCAATATCTACGATGCATTCCATTGTTGTATCGCCATCATCTAGGTTACAAATATTGAAAAATGACCATCACTTTCTTTAAGCACAGTTATTTCAACGTCAGGTGTTACGCATTCATCACAATTCTCCTCTGAGCCATCTTCGGGGTTTAGGGCGCATGGAATACATTCATTGCCTGTTTGATATACTAACTCTGGTTTTATGTCTATTAAAACGTGGTTGTCAATTATGTCAATAATTGCGTGGTGGTAAATAGTGTATATAGGATAATCAGCGTCTATCCAAGCTGTTATTCCGCCCAACATGTTGTAGACTTTTGTAAATTCATGTTCTGTGAGAATTTGGTGTGCTACTGCACTTCTTCCGACTATTCCACAGTAAATTAGTATTGGCGAGTTTTGTTTATTTGTCAATTCACCAAGTCTGTCTTCAAGTTCATGTAAAGGTATCCAAAAGGCATTGTAGAGGTGCCCATAATTGTATTCGGTTTCATTTCTTACATCTAAAATTAATAGATCCTTAGTTGTCTTCATCATATGTTCTGCTTCTTGAACTGTGATGTTTTGGATGCTTGGCAGTGGCGGATTAGCTACAACTGATTGCACTACAACAAAAGGTGCACTCAATAGAGCAAATAGTATAACACTTATAGAAATATTTTTAACAAGATTTTTCATTCCACTTCTCCCTATTTAACTAGAACATGTTTTAATCATATTTGTATCTTATGATTACTTACCAGCGTACCAAAAGAGCAAAATTCCCAAAAACCCGTATAGTGTACGGCGTTCTAACCTTTATCAGCATACGAAAATAGAAAGTTTCATAATGGTGTAGCAATGTGGCGCTGACACTCTTTTTAAATTCAATTTTTTGGTTGTGCACTCCTGATGCCACATCTTCGGCGGGCGAATTAAGGTTAGGTCATGCATCAAAATGGTTGATAATTAAACTCTAACATATTTATGAGCAAACCAAACACGATTCTGTGCATACTTAACGATTTAAAATAACAAATAGTCCTACAAACCAAACGCTTCAACCTTGTACAAAACGTCAAATACTTACGTTCAATCTTTTACGCGTTTCTCCTACCAGTTTGCAAAACATTTCTCGATATAGCCTCATGATAAGCATAATTATCACCAGCACAAACCATTGTTATTTCCACACCCAACAAATCCAAAGTTCCCCCAATGCTTCATACTCCTAGAGCCAAACACATACACAACCACATCACCATTCTCGTGATTTATAGCATGCCACAACCAACAAGGTGTTTCTTTACAATAAACCCTACTCCACATTTCATCCATCTAAAGTTTGATTTTTAATGGTTGTTTTAGGTCTAAATACTTTGGATTTATGTTTGTAAGGTATTTTTTGGTTTTTTAAAGTCGATAAAACTGTATTTTGACTAATGTTTAAAACGCGGGAAATATCACGAATACCGCTGCCGTTTAATGATATTTTTACAATTAATGTTTTAGTTTGCGGTTTAGCTCCATGGTTTTTGTATTCTTCTTGGAAGATTTTGTTGCATGTTTTGCATTTTAGGCGTTGTTTGTCGTTTGGGTGTTTGCCGTTCTTTACGATATCTTTGCTTTCACAATGAATGCATTTAATCGCTTTACTTATCATGGTTAATTGCTTCTACAACAATGATATATCAGGTAGTGTTCGATATTGGTTGGGGGTATGTTGAAATAGTTTGTAGCTGCATGAGTTAGTAGTGAAGTATGTTATGGCGTTGTTATCTGTAAAGTGTCCACATTGTGGAAGTGTAAAAGTTGTAAAATTTGGAAAACACCCAAATGGAGCACAAAGATACGCTTGTAAAAATGAAGAATGTTCTCGCTTAGTATTCCAACTTTACTACAAATACCACGCCTGCGAACCGGGTGCAAAATTTCGTATTCTTGAAATGGCCATAAATGGCTCAGGAGTACGCGACATCTCACGCGTACTCCATATAAGTGCTGATGTTGTTATTGACACTTTAAAAAAAAGAAAACTGGAATTAGCAGGTAAATCTGAAATATATTAAATCTCGTAAAGATGTCTCAAAGATTGTTGTCGAACTTGTGTGCGCCTTAGAGGTTGAAATAGAGTGAAATGTGGTCATTTGTTCATGATAATAATACTTGTAAGCACCAAATAATTTGACTTCTCGAAGATCACTATACAACTTTAATGCCCTCTCAATTGCCCCTTCCGACTCATACTCTGAACACCCAAGTCTGCTGGA